>JAHEMS010000160.1 GCA_024643595.1 Bacteroidota bacterium | reverse complement strand
ACATCAACGCGCCTTCTGAAATGCCGGATCCTACTACGATCGATTTTATTAATGAGCCATTCATTCGTGCGCAAATTATTACCAAATCAGAATTTATTGGGCCTATCATCGGGTTATGTATGGATAGACGTGGGGTAATCAAAAACCAAAATTACCTTACTTCAGATCGTGTAGAATTAACGTTTGAAATGCCACTCGCTGAAATTGTTTTCGACTTCTTCGACAAATTGAAAACCATTTCGAAAGGATATGCCTCATTGGATTACACATTAATCGATTGGCGTGAAAGTGACATGGTGAAACTGGATGTGCAGTTGAATGGTGAGAAGGTAGATGCACTATCTGCCATTGTTCATCGTGGAAAGGCACAGGAGTGGGGAAGAAAGTTGTGCGAGAAATTGAAAGAACTTATACCACGTCACATGTTTGAGGTGGCCATACAAGCGGCTATTGGACAAAAAATTGTAGCGCGCGAGACATTAAGTGCCATTCGGAAAAACGTTTTGGCAAAATGTTATGGCGGCGACATTTCGCGTAAACGCAAATTGCTGGAAAAACAAAAGAAAGGAAAGAAACGCATGCGCCAGGTGGGTAATGTAGAGATCCCCCAGGAAGCGTTTATGGCCGTATTGAAGATTGAATAATAAACTTTGATCGATGACTGAAACACAAACTTACACGCTAATCGATGGCCGTAAGGTCTCCACCGAAATCAAAAGTGAAATCTCTGAAAAGGTGGCTTGGCGTAAACAAGAAGGAAAGAAAGTGCCTCACCTGGCCATTATTTTAGTGGGAGACGATGGGGCAAGTCAGACCTATGTAGATCATAAAGTAAAAGCATGTAAAGAAGTTGGTTTTCATTATACGATGATGCGTTTTGCTGATACGATCAGCGAAGATAAATTGATGAAACATATTGATCAGGTGAATAGAGACGAAGACGTTGATGGCTTCATCGTTCAGTTACCTATACCTCCACATATATCAGTTGAACGCATCACGGAAAAAATCCGACCGGATAAAGATGTGGATGGATTCACCAATCGCAATTTTGGTAGTATCGTGTCGAAACATCCTCTTCTGTTGCCGGCCACGCCCTTCGGTGTGATGGAATTATTAAAGCGCTATAATATCTCAACGGAAGGGAAAAATTGTGTGGTTGTAGGCGCAAGCCGTTTGGTGGGTGCTCCATTGAGTATGATGTTGGTAGAAGAAGGCAAGGCGACAGTTACGATTTGTCATAAGTTCACCAAGGACATATCAATGTTTACCCGTAATGCTGATATTTTAATTGCCGCGGTGGGCAAGCCCGGTTTAATCACCGCTGATATGGTGAAAGAAGGAGCCGTGGTAATCGATGTTGGAACTACGCGCGTAGAAGGATCCCAATATAAAAATGGTTACGCATTGAAGGGTGATGTGGAATTTAAGGAGGTCGCCCCAAAGACATCTTATATCACACCGGTTCCAGGCGGAGTAGGTCCAATGACAATCGCCTCACTTCTTCTGAATACGTTACGCGCTACTGAATTAAGAAATCCCTAATTATTTTGAGTGCAAAATCTGAGATCATGAACCAATCACTTCCGTTGATGGAAGATTTTTATACCATTCAGGGTGAAGGATTTTACCAGGGAAACGCAGCCTATTTTATACGTCTTGGTGGATGTGAGGTACGTTGTGTATGGTGTGATGTAAAAGATTCATGGGATCTTAATGCATTTCCTAGCGTTGAGATCACGCAAATAGTTGGGAAAGCTAAAGCAAGTGGAAGTAAAATAGTAGTCGTAACAGGCGGAGAGCCAACAATGCATAATCTGAAAGCGCTTACCGATGAACTTAAGCATGCAGGATTAAGAATTCACCTCGAAACATCAGGTGCCTATCCAATCTCTGGTGATTGGGATTGGATTTGTTTTTCTCCAAAAAAATTTAAAACGCCACATAAATCTGTTGCTCAAAAAGCAGATGAACTAAAAGTTGTTATTTTTCATAAGAGTGACCTTGAATGGGCTGAAGATTATGCTAAACAGGTGCGTTCATCCTGTGAATTGTTTTTGCAACCAGAATGGTCGAAAGAAAAGGAAATCCTTCCTTTGATTATAAATTATGTTAAGAATAATCCAAAGTGGAAAATTTCTTTGCAGGTACATAAGTACATGGATGTACCATAAGGGATATAAATGGAACTACCGACTTTCATTGATCAGCTAAATATATGGGGGCGAAACAAAGTCCCTTTTTTGTTTTTGATTGATTTTGAGTTGAATAAACCATTAGCCTGGCGGGTAGACCAAGTGGATAACGCGGATATGTTATTTGTACTAGGTTCGTTTACAAATGCATCGGAGCAAATTGAACAGACGGAAATTCAGTTAGAGAAATTTCCACTTTCACTTCATGAATATGAGGAAAAGTACAACACGGTGTATAAACATTTATCTCGTGGAAATTCATTTCTTGTAAATCTGACCATTAAAACCGGTATTGAGGTAAGCCAAAACCTACAAAATTTGTTTTACTTATGTAATGCACCCTATAAATTTTGGTTGCGTAATCAGTTTTTATGTTTCTCCCCCGAAACATTTGTACAAATCAAACAAGGAAAAATATTTTCATACCCGATGAAGGGCACGATTAATGCTTCCGTTGAAAATGCAAAGCAGGTTATATTAGAAAATAAAAAGGAATTGGCTGAACACATTACCATTGTAGATCTGATTCGCAATGATTTAAGTCAAGTGGCTACCAATGTGCGCATATCGAGATTTCGATATGTAAATGAAGTGGTAGCCCACGATAAGAAGCTACTTCAGGTCAGTTCAGAAGTAGTAGGTGATTTGTCACCAGACTATCATGAACAGCTTGGGGATCTTTTGGTATCATTACTACCGGCCGGATCAGTAAGCGGAGCGCCAAAGACGAAAACTTGCCAAATTATCAGAGAAGCTGAAGGAATTGATCGTGGTTATTATACAGGCGTATTTGGTTATTTTGACGGGGACAACTTGGATAGCTGTGTTATGATCCGATACATTGAAGAGGAGAATTCCAAAATGTATTATCGAAGTGGAGGAGGGATCACCGCACAAAGCAATGTGGGGGAAGAATATGCTGAAGCCATTCAAAAGATATATGTACCCGTTAATTGAATCAATATATTTAAATAATGGAATGTTTCGCAACATGAAATATCATGAAGCCAGAATGTACAAAACGGCAAGCGAACTATTCCAGCATGAACTAAATTTTGATCTCAATAGCTACCTTCATTCTTTGAAATTTCCAACCCTGGGATTATATAAGACACGCCTCGTGTATGATGTCGAAATCAGAAAGGTGGAGTTTGTCCCATATATTGTGAGACCAATCCGGACACTGAAACTAGTTTCAAGTGATTCGATTTCCTATGAATATAAATATCTTGATCGTACAGCATTAGATGGTCTTTATCAGCAACGTGGTGACGCTGATGAAATACTAATCACTAGAAATGGGTTGATAACGGATGCTTCCTATGCCAACGTCATTTTTAGACTAAATGATAATTGGTACACACCTCAAAGTTGCCTGCTAAAAGGCACGATGCGACAATTCTTACTCGATAGTGGGAAGATTAAGAAAGCTGTTATAAACGTTGAAAACTATCGTCAATATGAGTCGGTCAAGCTCATTAATTCAATGTTGGGACTGGACGGTAATGAAATTTCGATCGCCTCAATTCAATAGATGCATACCTTATTTAACTGTTGATCGTTTTAATAGAACCATCTCTTTTGTAATTTGTTAAAATGAATACCTTGAAATTTCTAACATTGGTTCTATGGTTGGCAGCAAGTTCAGTGTTGAATGCACAAACGTTAAGTACAAAAAACAAAAAGGCCATAGAACTCTTTACCGCGTCTGATAATTTCCGAGTTCGCGGAGAGAATGACAAAGCGATCCAGTTACTTCAGGAAGCCATTGAAAAGGATAAAAAGTTTGAAGAAGCTTATTTTCGACTAGCCCAGATATATCGTGTACAGGAGAATCTAACCATGGCGGTTAAGTATTTTGAATGGGGACTTGCGCAAACTCAAAATAGTATCCGTATAAAATTATACGTCTATGAATTGGCAAAGACTGAGTTAGAGGCTGGCTCTTATAAAAACACCATTGATTTTAGTACTCAGTTCCTGGTGTTGGAACAATCTGATCAAAAAAAAATTGCTCAGGTAAAACTCTGGAAATCGCAGGCTGAATTTTCTTTGCTGCATGAAAAGGAATTATTCGAATATGAAATCACCAGGCTCAGTGACACAGTGAATGCGTTCCCCATGCAATACTTTCCGGTGGTTACGGCTGATCAATCACAATTAATTTTTACAGCTCGATTTGGAGGGGTTAGGAATGAAAATGAAGATCTGGTCGTTTCAACAAAAGACGCTAAGGGTTACTGGTCCCATCCCGTTTCTCTTTCAGATAATATTAACACCATCAGGCGCGAAGGTGCATGCACTATTTCAGCGGATGGTCGTCATTTAATATTTACTGTGTGCGGAGAACGTGGATGTGACTTGTTCGAAAGCAAGAAAACCGGGAATGTTTGGTCGAAGCCGAAAAGTTTAGGCCCTGCCATCAATAGTTCATCCTGGGATGCTCAGCCTTCGCTATCAGCGGATGGGAGAGAATTATATTTCGTTTCCGACCGGCAAGGCGGTCGGGGAGGTTATGATATCTGGTACTCACGGTTAGGTGACTCAGGTTGGATGAAAGCCGAAAACCTGGGTCCTGATGTGAATACGCCTTTTGATGAGATATCACCTTATATACACGTAAATAATCAAACTTTGTACCTGGTGTCAAATGGGTATCCAGGGTTTGGCGGATATGATATCTATCGGCTAGAAAAAAAAGAAGGTATTTGGTCTGAACCGTTAAACATGGGTAAGCCTTTGAATGATCATCAGGATCAGTACTCGTTTATTGTGGCGAATGATGGAGCCGTAGCTTATTATTCAAAGGAAGAAAGCAAAAACAGAAGCAGGCTTTATATGATTAAACTGCCATCAAGTTTGATCACGGATTATAAAGGCAATGTAGTAAAAGGGAAAGTAGTGGATGCGAAGGACAACAAGCCGCTCAAAGCAGGTATTGAACTTTACAATATTCAGCGAAATGAAAGAATTTCTTTCGTGGTATCAGATTCAATTACCGGAGAATACCTGATGGTATTACCAGGTGGATCAGAGTACGCATTATATATTTCAAAACTTTCTTATGTATTTCAAAGCTTGCATTTCAATTATTTGCAGTCAGAAGAAGCGGAACCCGTAATTATGAATGTTTATCTATCGCCCGTTGAAAAAGATGCTTCAGTAATTCTGAACAATCTTTTTTTCGATGTTGACAAATACGAGCTGGAGCAGCAATCGATTACAGAACTAAATGAGATTGTTAAATTTCTTCAAACCAATAAATCCGTCAATATTGAAATAAGCGGGCACACCGATAATTCTGGCACGGAGTCCTATAATCAACAATTATCATTTAAAAGAGCAACCTCAGTTACTGAATACCTGAGAAGCAAGGGAATCAATCCATCGCGTCTAACGCAAAAAGGTTATGGAGCACAACGTCCGCTTAAACCAAATGATTCTGATGAAAATCGGCAATTTAACAGGAGAATCGAATTCAAGATTTTATAATTAAATCAGGTAGGATGTTAAACAAATCCCATAGGAGTAAAGGCTATTCTGGTTTAAGGATATTTATATTACTTCAAAGGGTATTTATTCATTATATCCCTGAGGAAATCGTTTTTTTTCGATCAATTTTCTAATAAGTTTGCCTACCTTAGAGAAAGGCATAAAAAATAAACCAATACAGTATGAAGAAAATTTTACTTAGTTTTTTCCTGCTGATAGCGATAACCAATATGGTTGCGTTAGCGCAAGAACGTACCGTTTCCGGCAAGGTAACAGCCGCGGATGACGGAAGTTCCTTACCTGGTGTAAACGTGGTATTAAAAGGAACTACAACAGGAGTTGTTACTGATGTTGATGGTATTTATCGGATTTCGATACCAGGTAGTGAAGGAACGTTGGTATTCTCATTCATTGGGATGCTTACTACGGAGGTAGAGATTGGATCAAGATCGGTAGTTGATCTTCAAATGGCTGCGGATGTCAAGCAGTTATCGGAAGTTATAGTTGTAGGGTATGGAACAACCATAAAGAAAGAATTTTCTGGTGTATCAGCGAGTATTTCCGCTGATGCAATTAGTAAACTTCCATCACTTTCCGTAAACCAGGCCCTGCAGGGACAAGCCGCTGGTGTTATGGTAACAAGTAATTCGGGAACACCAGGTGGTGGCATTTCCGTACGTGTACGAGGACAATCCTCTATAAGTGGCAACAGTGATCCACTTTATGTAATCGATGGAGTGCCTGTTGTAGCGGGTAATATTTCCCAGGACGGCTTTGGTGGTCAGGATCAAAATGCATTGGCAGGATTAAATCCACAGGATATCCAAAGTATTGAAGTATTGAAAGATGCTTCCACGACAGCGATCTATGGTACTAGGGGTGCGAATGGTGTTGTGTTGATCACAACAAAAAGAGGTCAATCAGGTAAATCAACCATCAACCTTAATGTATGGACAGGTTTTGCAAAACCTACTAATACCGTAGATGTTGTCAGCTCTCGTGAGTGGGTTGATATTAAAAATGAAGCACGTGTTAATTCCGGGTTAGCCGCGCTACCGGATAACGGCTATTATGGTTGGAATGGTAGTACTGATACCGATTGGATTGATGAAGTATTCAGGACGGCCCGGATTAGCGAATATCAATTGAACATGCAAGGTGGAGATGACAGAACCCGCTATTATATAAGTGGGAGTTATCGCGATGAAGAAGGCACAATTATTGGATCAGGTTATCAGCGCGGAACGATGCGCCTAAATCTGGATCACAAGGCTTCCGAGATTTTTAGTTTTGGAACCAGTCTTTCCATTTCCAGTGATTTGAATCAACGGATACAAAATGATAATAACATTTATGGAATATATTCCGCAGCAATATTGACTCCTCCACTTAGGCCAGTTACCGATGAAAACGGAGAATATGTTGATGCCCTTCCTTCATTTAATACGAATCCGGTAAGAGATGCCTTACTACCAAGATTTAATAACAAGACAAAGAAGTTCATCGGTAATTTTTACACTAACTTCAAAATCATGGAGGGCCTCAATTTCAGAACAGACTTCTCCTATGATTATAATGCAATCACAGAAGATCATTATATGCCTGCCAGTACTGCAATAGGAAGACCAATTGGAGACGGAAATTTTAACTATAACCAGGTTGGCACTTATGTTATAGAACCCACTTTGCGTTATTCAAAGAATATCGGCACAGAACATAGTATTAACGCTGTGTTGGGGGGTACCTGGCAAGACAGAACTCAATTTCGAAGTACCGTTAGGGGAAATGGTTTTGCTAAAGAAGCACTTACATACCTGACTTCTGCCGCCACTATTTATGGAGGAGATTCGTATCGAGCTGATTACTCTCTTAATTCATTGTTCGGAAGAGTAAATTATGCCTATCATGAGAAATATATTGCATCTGTCTCGGTTCGTAG
>JAHEMS010000159.1 GCA_024643595.1 Bacteroidota bacterium | reverse complement strand
GGTTGCTCGGGAAGCAGTTCCTGATAACCCTTGTCCCAAAAGATGAATGTTCCTGGGCTGCATTCTACTTCATGTCGATGAGCATGAATCGTGAATGATGGCGTTCCTCCGGCAATGATCGCCAATGATTTTGAGAAACGATCGCTGATTTGCTTATGTAATACTTCTACCTTTTTAAATCCCGCATCACATTTTTCTTTTCGCGTTGCAATATCGCTATCCCTTAAATGACCGTCATAGGCATGAAGTCCTTTAATATCAATTCCTTGCAACTGTTGAGCATTTTCAAAAAGATAAAGTGCTTCTTCTGGTAAAATACCGGTACGATTCATACCCACATTGAGATCGATATAAACAGAAATTATAATTCCGTTCTTTTCAGCTTCTTTTGATAAGTATGATGCGGAGTCAATGTTATCAATCAGGCAACTAAACTGGGTGGAAGAAAACTTTTGAATTAATTTGATGAGTCTGGCAACTTTTGGTCCTACCAATTGGTAAGCCAATAATACGTCAGGAGCACCAATAGACGACAGCATTTCTGCTTCTGCAATAGTAGCACATTTGAATTTACTAATCCCTTCATCCATCATGATCCGGCATACTTCCGCGCACTTATTTGTTTTTACATGTGGCCGAAGACGTTTAACATCGGGAACAAATTGTTTGAGTATGCGGATATTTTCTTTTACGCGTTCCGGATAAACAACCAGGGCGGGAGTATCTAGAAGATCGATATTATTGATATGAAACCATTCACTCATAGCCAGCTCATCTGATTAAGTTCGAACATGGCTTCAATTTCAACAGGAATATTATCAGGTAAGGACCCCATGCCCACGGCACTGCGAACACCCACTCCATTTTCACTACCCCAGACGGAGGCGAATAATTCGCTGCATCCATTGATCACAAAAGGATGACGTTCAAATTCAGAGATGGCATTCACCATGCCCAAGACTTTTATTACCCGTTTAACTTTATTGAGACTACCGAGGTTTTCCTTAAGTGTAGCGAGAATGGCCAAACCAACCTGGCGAGCCGCCAGTTTCGCTTCTTCAGCAGTCATATCCAGGCCTACTTTGCCTATGATCAGGCTGCGGTCTTCTTTCACTGTTCCATGACCAGAAACGTAGACAAATTTATCGACGATGAGAAATGGTTTATAAACTCCCATTGGGGTAGGCGGTGGAGGTAGCGTAAGATTTAATTTTTCGAATCGCTGATCGGGAGTGAGGTTATCCATAATTATTTATAAATGATGATTTTATCAGGTAATGTCTTAAGAATTTACATAGGGAGCAATAAGTTTTTTACGAATCTAAAATGAGGGGAGTAATTCTATTTGGGTTGTTCTTAATGGCCCTCGCTATTCAGGGATGCTCATTAAGCCATGACATTAAAATCGATTGTTGATTGAAATTCAAACCATCAACTCGTTGGATGGTCGCTTTTATTTTCGTATCGCTTGTATTCGTTGAAACAGGTTCTTTTTTCAACGTTAGTCCTGCATAGTTGAGGTAAGTTAAATAATCAAGTTCTTTAGTGGTGAATACATATTCAAATACTTCTGACATGGATGCTCCGGCTACAAATTCACAGGCTTGTTCAAACTCGGCATCGGTAAAACCGCGTTGCATCTTTTTATAGTATTGCCAGTATAGAAACCTCATTACATCATCCAATGATTTTTTATTTTGGGTGACTTGTCGAATTTTAAAATCTAAGAATAGCCCAAGGATTGGTCCTTTCTCATAATATGAAATGGACTTCCCAGGGTCTTTCCCTTGATTACCAAACGGACCATCATTCCATGTCGCATAACTTGCCTGTGATAATGATTGATACAAGCGACCAGGGTTATTCTCGGTGGCTGTAATGTTCGCATCAAAGTTGGCTAAAAGCGTTCGTTCATCGGATAAACCAGCTCGTTTAACAATTACGTATTCATAATACACGGATAGACCTTCGCTTACCCAAAGTAAGTTGGTGTTATTGCCTTTATCATAATCAAAGGGCCCGAGTTCAAACGGTCTTATTCGTTTCACATTATAATGATGAAAGTATTCATGGGCTAAAAAATTCATCATTTTATTCATCCCGTCTTTTGTTTTTAGGCCATCGCCATTAAAGCTAAAGGTCGTATTATTAAGATGTTCAATTCCACCACGACCTTTTCCGATCGCGATAAAAGTATATTGCTTATAGGGAATGTCGCCCATAATCGTTGTGGCTGACTCCACTATTTTTTTCAAATTATCGATGAATAATTTCCTGTCAAATGTTCCTATATCATAACCTATAAATCGATGTTCTATGCCACCAACACGGAAGGAAGGAAGTTCTTCTAAATTTCCGATAAGGATGGGACAATCGTAAAGGATATCAAAATCAGGTGCTTTGAATTCGTCATTCTTCCCGGCTACTGGCTCTAGTCCGGTTGCAATTTTTGTCCATTGATTGGGTATTACCTTCACAGTTACTGGTGTGTTGATGAGTCCGTCAACGTAAAAAAAGACCCCGGCTGTGACTAGGTAAGCATGGGTAGAATCTATGTAGCTTCTGGCAACAAATTGTTTTTCCGTTTTAACATCGTAGCTTACTATGAAGGACTTGTTTTTTAAAGGACTAATATTCCATGAATTTTCATTTATTTTCTTAACATCGATGCTTCTTCCAAGTTCGTCTTTAACTGAAACATGTTCGACTGATTGGGCATAGTTCATCAACTGGTAATATCCTGGCATCCATTTGGGCATCTTAAAACGAATGGTATCTTGATCCCATCCGTTGACGCGAAGTTCTACGTGACAGGAATGGGATGCTGGATTAGGTATTGAAAGAACATACTGTAGCGTTAAGTTTTTCTTTTGCGCAATAGCAGGATTACCAGGCAGTAATTGCATGCAGAGCACAAAGAGCAGGAATTGTAGAAGAGGCTTTGCCGTCATTGATTAGTAGTGGTCTATAAATTTGGATTCTTTTAAATTTAATTATTTCTAGCAGTAAGGCGGTTAAAATCCAGTATGATATTTATGAGAATATAGTCAATTCAAGTTGACGGTTTACCGCGTGTTGTATTTTACCTTGATGGATGTACCCAAAATAGAAATCTGAGTTGGACCGTTTTTAATTTACGAATTTCCATATTGTAACAACTTATTTTTATTAATTCTTCTGGCCAATAAGAAAGCTGTTACAATAACCAACCATGAAATTAAAGGGGCAACAAGAAATGAGAAGGCAGGTTTTTCACTAGCTAATGGAAATATGCCACTATAGATCAGCATAGCGCAAACAGGGACAAGGCTCATAAGCCAATAAATTGATGAACGAACGGAGGATACCCACTTGGATGAAATGAAATAGACAATTAAGAGCCCAATAAACGGCGAGAGTACCCAACCGGTGAACAGTCCAATGAGCACAAGCGATTTTTGTTGACTCCCTGCCAGAAACATAAAATAAAGAGAAACAATTGCTCCAATTATTGTCACTGTGATAGTAACCGCTTTAAAAATAGTTTGGTCATGTTTGGCTTTCATTCTATAATGTCGATGTAATTTTTGAGCATTAACTTTTTGCTTCTAACAGTAAAATTCAATGGGCAATCAAGTTTTCTTTACCCAATTACAAATATTTTCGATTCCTTCAATAATATTAGGACCATGCTTATGCAGATTAAATTCATCTCGCCCTTCAGGTTCCTTGAAATCAACATAGGCTAACCTTGCCGCTAAATATTCCTCATCCAGACCGAACGCTGAAGCAGGCAACATCGCTACACCAGTTTCGACTAATAGTAACTCACAAAGTTGTTTGGAAGTAGAAATACCTCGGTTATTTAATTTTTCCTTAAGTAAAGAGAAGTCCGGAAAAATATAAAAACCGCCCTGTGGAGAATGAACTCTTATGTCACTTGAATTTAAGCGGTCGGCACAGAAATTTCCAATTTCCTTTAAAATCTGTATTTGATAGTCAAGATAGCTGGTTAATTCGCCGTAGTTTTTGTAAGCTGTTTTTGCCGCTATTTGAATGGGAGTGGGCGCACAAGAATAGGTTTCTGATCCGATGCCAATGAGTGCTTGTTTTAGTGCAGGCTCAATGTTGTTATAAAGAAATGCTGCCCCCAATCGCCAACCTCCAGCTCCACACCATTTTGATAGCCCCGTCGTTGTAATGGTTCTTTCCGGATAATAATTCGCAAATGAATGATGACTGTTGCTGTGATTAAGTAAGCCATAGATTTCATCGGCAATCACGAGTATGTTTAATGACTTTGCAATGTTGGCAAGCTCAATAAGTTCATCCTCTTCATAAGTCAGGCCATCCGGATTACCGGGATAGTTCAATATTAAAATAGAATCCCTGTATTGTTTGAACTGGACTGCCTCATTGATACTTTTTGAACTAACTCTCCACCGTTCTTTATAAGTCGTATTAAGCCTGATCATATTATGTCCTGCCAGTTTCGTCTGTGGGGCGTATGATACCCAAGCAGGGGCTGGAATGAATACGTCAGCTTTTTCAAATGCCAATAGAATATTAAATATCAATATTTTTGAACCTGGCGCTAGCAATATGTTATTTGAGTCAACTTTTAAACCATTATGTTGTTTATGAAACTCCGACATTAATTCTCGAAGTTCAGGATCTCCCTGTACGGAAGAATATTCTTTATGATGCACAGCTTTTTCCAACGCTATTAGAACATTTTTCGGAGGTAAAAAAGGAGATTGGCCAAAGCCAAATTTTATTATTTTTCTGTTCTGTTCAGCTAATATCTTTGATTGTGTGTTAATCAGTAAAGTCTGTGATTCTTCAACTTGCTTGTACATATTGGTGGATGCGCTGGGGATATTTGAATGTTTCTATTAAAATCTGAATGATTTATTGATATCACAACGTTGACACGAAATTAGGCAATCTAAACCATTGATCAACTCGCCTTTGGTGATGAGTATTGTCCGATAGTGGATGAGGAACTGAAGTTCATTGATTAATCCTTGTTTACTGTAGTCAATAATCGTGACATACTAGGTGTTCGTTTGCCTTTATTCGTATTCTACTTTTTCTTTATTTTAGTCAATGACAACAGGTACCGTTTATAAGGTTTTTGCGAATAGATCGATAAAGGACTTACGCTACTAGTAAAGGGAGCATATATCGATATGCCTGAGTAATTGCTCGCTCGGACCGTCTCGCTATTTTTATATAGTTTTCGGATTAATACATCCGTTGTATAAGTCATAAGCGTTGACCCACGCTGAGGAATATTTTCGTGGAATGTGGTGGCCTCTATAAGACTATTAAGATCAAAATACGCCTGACCTGCATAGGAAAGTAGTTTTAGTTTATCAGTCGCAATTTTATAATTGCTTCTACTGATTTCTTTCGAATATTTGTTTAAGTGTTCTAACCATTTATTCCATTTCGAATTGTCAATTAAAGTAAAAGAATAATACATATCCGCTCGCTCTGATTTTACAATTAGGTCAGCCAATCGATCTCCGGATTCAATGCTAAGCTTTTCAACAGCGGAAAATGTGCGAGGATAATAGTATCCAGGTGCTGGAACAAGGTCTTGCGAGGCCAGTGTATATTTAGCCACATCTTTAAATTCATATAAATTCTCTATCGTTCCCCTGGTGCAGACCTGTTCAAACAATAAATCGATTTCTGAAATGCCAGCCACCTGATTAAACTTTCTTATTGATTTTGCAACGCTGTCAATTCGCAGCCATTCCATGACAGGAAATTCGTCCAACCCATACTCATTAAGATCTCCACCATGGTTTAATAGAACAATTGCGTAATGTTTTGCGGTATAGTTGTTGGCCACCCAAACCAGGTATTCCTCAAAAGTTTTACTAACGGCGGATCTTTCATCATCTACATGAATAGAATCTGTTTTGGCATTAAAAACATATCTTGTCATACCACCCTTTCCCGCTAAATCAACTTGCAAGGTGACGCAGATTTTCCCCTCGATCTTTGAGTCCCGGAATTGATCAATAATATGATTAGATAGACTGGTTAGGTTATTGTCGTAGGGCATGTAGTAAACAAATAACCAATCATAATCCGTTGCGGTTACCCTGAACCCAAGCAATGATATGATGGTAATTAATTTTACGATTAATAGTTTCATGCCTTTATTAACCAGGAGATCTGGTTTACAAGAATGAATAGATAAGCATTACGCCAATAAGTCCACAAACTGCAACAAGGCTTTCCATCAACGACCATGAGCGAATGGTGTCTTTTATGCTCAGGTTAAAATATTCCTTAAAGAGCCAAAATCCGGAATCGTTAACATGGGAGAACATCAGACTTCCTGCACCCACAGAAAGTACCATCAGGCTGGGATGTACTTCAGGGTGTGTAGCCAGTAATGGGGCAACGATACCAGCCGCTGTTAATCCGGCCACCGTAGCAGATCCTACACAGATGCGGATAACACAGGCAATGAGCCAGCCTAAAATGAGTGGATTAATATTGAGATTATCCAGCAGGCCGGCAATCTCATTACTGATACCACTTTCCAATAAAGTCTCTTTTAGCGCACCTGCTCCACCAATGATGAGAATGATCATCAACACATCTTTCACTGCCTCGGAATATATTTCCATGAGGTATTTCATTTTCAATCCTCGACTAAGGCCTAACGTATAGGTGGATACCGCCAATGAGATGAGCATGACCATGGACGAATCACTGAAAAACAGCATGATGTTTTTGTTGGGTGAATCAGCTGAAATAATAAAATTCAAGCCGGTAGTAACGGCAAGTAGAAGAACCGGTAATAGCGAAGAAATGAAACTATTGAATAAATCGGGCAATTTTTCCTCTGGCAATCCTTCTGCTTTAAAAGTGGGAAGGAGCGAAGCATTTATGTTCTGTAAACTTTTAGAAAAAAGTGGACCGGCAACAACAACGGTCGGAATTGCTATAATCGTTCCAAATAATAACGTGCTACCCATGTCGGCATTGAACTGAGTGATCAGCGCTACAGGCGACGGATGAGGAGGCAGGAATCCGTGAGTTACAGAAAGTGCTGCCACTAAAGGAAGGCCAACATAAAGCGCGGGGAGTTTGTATCGGTAAACGACTGAAGCGATTAAAGGAAATACAAGGACAAATCCCACATTATAAAATAGTGGTATGCCGATGACAAATCCGGTGATCGTTAGGGCGACTTGCAAATATTTTTTTCCAAACACCTCCATCATACCAGCTGCGATGCGTTGAGCAGCACCGGTTTCAGCTACAAGTTTACCCAGCATGGAACCGGCAAGGATAACAATGACCAGCGATCCGAGCATGTCACCAATTCCTTTCTGAACGGTACCACTTATTTGGGAAGGGTTAATGCCTAAAAGAAGTCCAGCACCGATGGAAACAATCAGGAATGATAAGAAAGCATTAACTTTAAAATAGGAGATCAGTAAAATCAGGAAGATGATACTAAACAGAACGATCAGAAATGACATGGGCTTCCGTGTTACAGTTTAATGCTTATCTGGAATTTGAACTATTTTCAGGATTACTTCGTGATTGTCCCCATCATTATCCACTACATTAAGTTTTACAGAAGGATTATCCTGAGTGAGATCAGCGGAAATTTGACTGATCGTTCTATCA
>JAHEMS010000158.1 GCA_024643595.1 Bacteroidota bacterium | reverse complement strand
TAAACTTCCCGTTCGCCCCTCTCATGTAATCTCCAAGTTTTTCCTAGACGGAAGCAGTGGCAATGATGAGTATCAAGATTTTTATGAATTCTCAAAAAATCCTCATGCCATAAATCCGCCTTGGGGATACGTATTCTCGGCCAACAATCAACCTGATTCCGTGGACGGGGTTTTGTATCCAGGTTATTATTATCCAAGAAGTCGTGCAGGACGACTGATAGAGTTAATCCGTGAAAACAAAAAATGGACGTTGGATGACATGAAAACTATAAACCTGGATGTGATCTCTCACATGCATGCGGATATTGCCCGCGATATTGCCTCTATCTTAAAAAGTATAAACAATCCCGAACTTATGGGTTTAGCATCGCAACTTGAAAGCTGGAATGGCGAACATAAAGCTGACCAAACAACACCAGCAATCTATAATAATATTCTATCACAAATTATGCATTTGGCCATGACCGATGAAATTTCTGAAAAAGCTTTCGAAACAATTGCCGCCACCTCTTTAATTAAAAATAGCTATGAACAATTCATTAAAAATGAAAATTCACCCTGGTGGGACGATGTGAAAACAAATGAAAAAGAAACGCGGGCAATGATTGTTGAAAAGGCAGCCAATAAAACAATCCTATTACTCACAGCAATTGCGGGGCCTGATCCGCAACAATGGAAATGGGGTAAGATTCACACACTCACACATAATCATGCTTTTAATTCGGTGAAACCACTTCGGAAATTTTTTAATGTTGGACCATTTGAAGTAAGTGGTGGCAGCGAAGTCATCAATAATCTCCATTACAAACTGGATACCACTGGATATTTTGAGGTAAATGGCGGACCCGCTTTGCGAAAGATTACTGACTTCGGAGATCTGGAAAATGGCGTTTCCATATCACCCACCGGTCAGTCCGGAAATGTGATGAGCAAACACTACCGAGATCAAGCAGAAATGTTTGCCACAGGCAAATTCAGAAAGATGTTGATAAATCGTGATACAATAAAAATGAGGGGAACAACGCTTGTATTAAATCCTTCCACCAAATAGAATGAATATCGAAAACCTACGGGAGCAGACCCCCGGATGCAAAGGAAAAATTCATTTCAACAATGCCGGGGCATCGCTTATGCCAAAGTCAGTTATTGATGCTATGACCCAACATATCGAACTCGAAGCAACGATTGGTGGATATGAGTCTGCTGATCTGAAGTCGAAGGAAATAGCAGGCTTCTATGAATCAACTTCGCAATTGCTTAATTCTAGCCCGGGCAATATCGCCTTTACATCCAGTGCGACAAATTCTTTTGCTCGTGCCCTTTCCTGTATTCCTTTCCATACCGGAGATGTAATTTTACTGGCTAATGAAGACTACATTTCCAATCAAATTGCATTTCTATCATTACAAAAAAGATTTAAAGTCAAAATCATAAGAGCAGCAAGCTTGAATACCGGTGGCGTAGATGTGGAAGACATGGCAAGACTGATGGACTTCCATCATCCTAAATTGGTTTCACTCACACACGTTCCCAGCAACAGTGGCCTTATACAACCGGTGGAGGAAGTAGGTAAACTGTGTTTGGACAGAAATATTTATTATCTCGTAGATGCCTGTCAATCTGCTGGACAAATTCCACTTGATGTTCAGAAAATTCATTGTGACTTTCTCAGCGCAACTATGCGGAAATTTTTACGAGGTCCGCGTGGTGCCGGTTTTTTATATGTATCCGATAAAATCATTAACGAAAAGTTAGAACCTCTATTCCTTGACATGCGGGGCAGCGATTGGATTGCCGCTGATGAATATCAGGTACGCATGAATGCCCGCAGGTTTGAAGATTGGGAAATCCCTTATGCTCTTTTGCTGGGAAGCAAAACGGCCATTGACCTTGCCAACGAATTAGGTCTTAATAACATTCAAATACGCAACAAATATTTATGCGATCGTATCAGAAAAGGAATTTCAAAATTGAACGGAATTCGAATACTTGATAAAGGACAAGACCAGAGTAGCATTATTACCATTGAAATACCTGGCACCAATGCAACTGAAATTTTGAAAAGCCTTCGAAATAAAAACATAAACACTTCTGTTTCAGATAAACATTTTGCCTTGATTGACTTTGAAGCCAAGCTAGTAGATTGGGCTTTGCGGATTTCTCCACATTATTATAATACGGAGGAGGAAATTGATATACTTATTGAGTCGTTGAAAAAATATCAATCATGAAATTTAAAGATGCCCTTCTAAGTACGTTAATCATTGAGGTGGGCGTTGCTTTGCTGGCAGTAATCAACTACGGAGCTTCAGTTGAAGCCCTACAGGCTGTCACGCGTTTTTCAGGAAGAGTTTCACTTACTATTTTTAGTTTTATCTTTCTTTTTCATCATCACCGGCATATTCATGTAAAATCTATTTTATCCGACAAGTATTATTCCATTTTCGCCATTGCCCATGGCATTCATCTGCTCCAGCTTTTAGCTTTTGTCTATCTATCAGGTAATGAACTTATACCTATTCGGCTGGCCGGAGGATTTTTAGCCTACGTCCTCATCTTTGCCATGCCCTATGTTCAGCACTTGTTTCAACACAATCACTTTTCGGCAAAAAAATATTCTACCCTCACCTTGATTTATCTCTATTATGTATGGTTTATCTTCTTTATGAGCTACTTGCCACGCGTGCGGGGTACATTAACTAATGTAGGCGGTTCGTATACCGAGTTCGTTATCCTTTTGGCATGGGTGTCTTTCATGATGGGCGTGAAGTTGCAGGGGCTCATTATGAACAAAATTCCCTTTAAGAAATAGTACGAAGAGGGCTCCCTATTTCCAGATAGAGGAAATATAGGAAATTTTAAATTTTGGATTTTCCTGCTCTAATTTTATCAGATTATATGATTTAGTTGGGAATACTAACTCTGTCATTACCCTTTCACCGTTGTTAACAAATAGTTCAACGGATGCCTGATCTACGTAGAGCTTTATATTATGAATCGCCACATCATGGATATTCATTGTATGGATGGCGGGAAAATCAGGATTAAAATCAATAATTCCAGAAAAAGTCCTGTCCAATGAAAGCCTACTCCCTTTTACGTCAATTATTATTTTTTCATGCTGATCGTTTGAAAGCGTAAGCGTGAAATCTTGCACAGCTTCATCCACATCAAACTCCATCATGAACAACGAACTTTCAATCTTAGCTGTGCCATCGTAAATAACAGGTTCTTGCTGAATAGGTAGGATCTCATCGACAGGCGCAAATTCTAATTCATACCCGTTTGATTTTTTGATTAATTTAACGTTGCGAGGAAGTGTGGTAGCACTACGCCACGCTTTTGTTGGAACTACATTGGCGTATTGCCAGTTGCTCATCCATCCCAAAAAAAGTCTTCTTCCATCTTGGGAAGGAATATCGGACCAGGTTACTCCAGCATAGTTGTCAGCCCCATAATCGATCCATCGAGTGAGCGTATCTTGAGAAGTGAAATTTTTTCCATCAAATTTGCCCACAAAATATTGTGTAGCGGATCCGCCCTGCGGACCACCCGGATTAATGCTTGCCAACAATACCCAATTAATGTCACCTTGTTCATCTTTCAAGGGAAAAAAATCAGGACACTCCCACACACCACCGTGTTCCCCAATGGTTTTTCCAAATTCACTTAACTTATCCCATTTCTTTAAGTCCAATGAAGCGTAAAATTCAATATGATCTTTGACTGCCAATGTCATCACCCACTGATTGCTCACTTCATTCCAGGAAACCTTTGGATCTCTGAAATCGCGAATACCTGGGTTAGCCAAAACCGGATTCCTTTCATATTTGTTCCAGGTGCGTCCCTTATCTAAACTAAAAGCAATGCCCTGTGTCTGAAAATCAATGCGACCAGACTGATCACCTTTCGGATCATGATAGGTGTAGATGGCGACGATCGGTGGCGTTTGAGCGGTGCCAAATCCAGAGGTATTTTTCCAATCCACAACTGCACTACCACTAAAAATGTATCCGAGTGAATCGGGATAAAGTGCAATCGGTAGCCGTTCCCAATGAATCATATCTTTACTGATAGCATGGCCCCAATGCATTGGTCCCCATACGGTGCTATCCGGATAATATTGATAAAATAAATGATACTCCCCATCATAATATACCATGCCATTTGGATCATTCATCCATCCCGATTCCGGAGTGAAATGGAACTGAGAACGGAATAATTCATTGGTACCTCCTACCGCTATATTACCGGACCGTTTTTGTTGCTGACATGCTGTTACGATAAGCACGAGTATGAGAAAGGTTGAAAATGCTCTCATTAATTAAATATTATTACACAATCTATAAAAGTTGATACAAACTTAAAATACATATATAAATCTATACCTCTTTCCATACCCAACATTGCTAACCAAAGACCGAACTTAACGGAAATAATCTTAACGTATTTTCCTAATGGGCTTAATTAAATGGTATGGTACCTATACCTTTGGAGAAATAAATTTCAAATGAAATATTATTGCTTCGGTATCCTTATTTTTTTCTGTGCCGCTTCCTCGGTATCAATTGCCCAGCAAAACCTATTCAACGTGCCTTCTTCGGATATTACACTTAAATCAAAACCGTTTTTTCAACAACAGTTTAACATAAGTAATGGCCTGACGCAACTTAATTCAACGTTTTGCCTGGGCATTGGAAATAATGCAGAATTGGGTTTTAATGTTTTAGGATTGAATATTAATACCAACAATTTCTCCATAGTTAGCAATGGGAATCTAAGTGAGCCTCCCGTCTATCCGTTCTTTACCTTCAACTTTCAAAAAGCATTCGTGCTCAATGATGTGATTAAACTTTCCATTGGAACCCAGACCGGATTCTCAAAGGATTTTCATTTTGGTACTTATAATTATGGCAACATGATTGCCATAATCAAAGAAACCCGCTCTAAACTAATTACCGGTATATATCAAAGTTCAGATAGTTTTTTAGGAGGTGGTACCCGAAATAGCTTTAGTCCTGATGCACCGCTAGGGTTTCAATTAGGGATTGAGCAGGAACTCATTGAAAACTGGGTTACATTAATTGCAGAAAATATCACCGGAAAACACAACCTCGGAGAAACAACATTAGGGGCAGCATGCTATGTGTTACCCCATTGGAGTTTATCGCTTGGCTATCAGTTTGCCAATCGTCAAAGCAACACGATGAATGCTACGGTTGCTGAAGTGACATATGTACCCTCAGCACACGTACACAAAAAGATTTTCCGGCAAGGTCATCATCATAAGGCATAGCAACCAATCCTTAATTTTCTGCCCAGTAGTCGATGACCGTTACTTTGTCAAGATGTGGTTTTAATACCTCAACAAATGCCTGGTGATCAGGATGTACAAGATAGTCGTCCCTGTCCTTGTCGCTATAAAAGGTAGCAAAGAAACAGTGAGTTAAACCCTGGTTCAGATTTTCAGGGCTATTATTTTTTCCCCACTCGAAATCTTTGATCAGGCTTATCTTTCCCTTCAAGGCAACAAACGCATCCTCCACCTTTTTTACATCCTCGGGCGACGAGGAATCCGTAAACTTAAATAACACTACATGACGCAATACCTTTTGCGAATCAGCTGATTTTGGATTTTGCGAACAGGAAGCAAGAAACAGCATTGAAAAAAGTAAGAAAAATGATGTTTTCATAGTTGAAATATTTATTTGATTCAAGTTAAGATCGTAACGACATTCTCCAAGCACCCCTTGTCTATTTTTATCTTGGAATATGCATTTCTTTAAGATATTATTTTTTGTACCGCGATAACACCTAGTTACTCATCATAAAAAATCAATGACATCGGTTGGCTTAGATCTGGGAGGTACCAAAATTTCAGAAGCTTTATTTGATGAAAATGCATGAAATAAAATTAAATAACTACTTATTATCAGGTAGTTCATTAAATTCTTTTCTTTTGTTTTCAAACCACTCATTCATCGAATCAGCCGATTTCATGAGTTGCTGCATGGCATTCATTGCTTTAACGTGTGGATCATCATGTTTCTGGAACATTTCCATTCCATGCTGTTTACTCATCGCAGCAATTTCCTCAAAGGTGTCAGCTTGAAATTCTAAATCACATGCTCCGCCTAATTGTTTACAAGTCATTGTTTTCATGATAGCTTCTTATTATAGTGATGAATAGAAAATTATGTTTACCAAATTAGATATTCATATGATCAAATAAAACTCAATAAAGCAATGTCTCCTTTGATTCGAGAATTGTCTTCACAGGATGTCAAATAAGAACCTCAGCGGTGGATGAAACTATTTTTTTATGCAAATAATTATCACTCAGTTTGAGTAATTACCAAAACGGGGTCAACTAAATTGTTCAGAGAATTTATTCGCCTTAACTAGGTTTCCTTAATTTATTTTGAAAAAAATTCCCCAAAATGCCAAAGGATTCCAGAAGGATCATGTACAAAACATTCTTTACCCCAGTCGTTAGTACGAATGGGAGTTAGTTTTACATGATCATATTTTGATGTCAGATCTAAAAGAACGAGCTCACTCCAGAATCTATCCACGTCATTTACTTCTAAAAATACCATGGTATTATCGATCCAATCCTTGATGTAAGCATCTTGCAAATAAAACCCATACGCTTCAGTTCCAAAATAAGACATATTGTGCGTCAAAATACTTTCGTTAAAGCCCAGGTCTCGATAAAAGCTTCTCGATAATTCAAAGTTTGCAGCTCCTATGAATGGCCTGATTGATTTTGCTTTATGTTCCATAATTATTGGAATTTATTCACTTATATAATAATTTTTTAATATCATTTTAACTGCGGCTGATTATTTCAACCATACTTAGTTGGCGTCAACCATTACTCTCCATTTTCCACTTAGGTTACCCCAAACCAACAAATATTTACCCGCATAAGAGCCAGCGCATTGACCTATCTCAAATACCAAACTTTCAGTTACCGTTTCCAGTATAATTGGACTTAGGGTCAACTGATAAGCTGGGTTATTCATGTAACGGTATTCGCTGGTAATATTATCGGTGCCAATAACTACTCGGTAATTATTGTAGTATATCGCATTTTCAAAATACACCTTGCTAACTAGCTCTTTAATTTCATGATTATTACACAATTTCATCCACCGATTTCGCGCTTCACCGATACTTTTCATATCGATAGTTACGTTCTCGGATTCACTCACCATCTCTAATTCTCTGAGAACATTACCATTTACCTTTCTCCAAATAATAAGATGCGCAAATTTTTTATTTTCTGAATTAAGAAAATAGCCTATTTCATAACTTTGGTCTGGAGTTACATCAATATTTTTAGTGGAAGAGATAGACTTTATTTTTCCAATGCGATTTTTTAAGCGCAGATAAAAATCCTTACGTTCCGCCTCTGTATTATAAATAACCCCACTGCTTGAAAGAAGAACTGCATTTGGAAGGTATACACTATTGATTGATTCAATTTTGTTGTTGAAAATATAAACCCATTGTTCATTAGGTGAGCGCTCACTTAAGTTTGTGGTTTTAATACTATTCAGAGTGGTTAACGAGTGAAATACTTCTGGCGAAGGATTTCCATTGATGTGTGTGAACAGGAAACAATAGAGAAACAATAATATCATATTATAAACTACGCCTTAAATGAGAAATAGGTAACTGTCAA
>JAHEMS010000157.1 GCA_024643595.1 Bacteroidota bacterium | reverse complement strand
AACTCCGCGGCAACACGAGCAGTTTGCTTGTCTTTAGCGAACGTGAACATGCCTACACCCGGATAAAGAATGACTACGGGATTGGCATCACGAATGGCAGGACTATTTTCATGACGGCAGGTAAAATAGTAATCAGCGTACATTTTGCGATATGCTTCAAACGCCGGTAACAGCTTTTCTTTAGTAGCTTTTATATCGGATAAGTTTTCATCCGTGGCGAGGTTCAACACTAAAGGACTGATTTTAGTACGAAGAAAATGATCCGGACAACTTGTACCCATTGGGGCGAGCCTGGCAAGATCATGTGAGTTAGTAAATTCAAGCACCCGTTCATCATCGGTAAAGTGTCCGATCATTCTATTTTTACTGGAGCAAAGTCCGCGCAGGACAGGGGCGAGCGTTGCTGCTTGTTTCAAGCGGTCCTCTTTAGATAATGACTTGATGATCATTCCACCAAATACGGGTCTTCGCTTCCCATAATTTTGCTCGAGATACTCAGCACACTTTTCAATGACTTCGAGTGTGTTGACATAACTTTCATAAGCAGTATCACCCCAGGTGAATAAACCGTGTGAGCCCAGCATGATGCCAATGATACCCGGGTTTTCATCCAGGCATTTCTTAAGTTTCAATCCAAGATCAAAACCAGGTCGTTGCCATTCCACCCAACCGATTTTCCCATCAAATAAATCGTGGGTAATCTGTTTGCCATCTTTTGCTGCTGCGATCGCAATGGCTGCATCGGGGTGTAAATGATCAATATGTTTAAATGGCAAAAATCCGTGCAATGGAGTGTCGATGGAAGGAGCCTTCGAGCTGAGATCATAAATACAATGATTGAAGAGTTCCACCATTTCATCTTCATATTCAAGCCCGCGATAAACGTTAGTTAAACTCCTCAAACGGTCTAGATAAAGTGCAGCGAGTCCGCTTCTTTTTAAGGTACCAATATCTCCACCGGATCCTTTGATCCACATGACTTCTGTCTCTTGTCCGGTAATTGGATCTTTCGCCATAGCCCGGCATGACGTATTACCACCACCATAGTTGGTGAGCCGCAAATCGGCACCTAATAAATTTGAGCGATAGATTAATAGACCTACCTCATCACCTTCAAGAAGGGCCGCTTTGGATTCGTCCCAGAGATAGCTTACGTGTTTGAATTGTTTTGTTGTCATAGTTATTTGTGTAGACTAATTATTAAATATTCACCTTAAGCTTCAGTATAAAATTGCTTACTATTTAATCGCATTGCCATAACCTACCACCAGTACTGAGAGAATGATTGTAGAAATTCCTAGAATGATGGTGGTTCTGGTTCTTTTGCTAACCCCTTTCCATTCTTTTAAGAAGATTCCCCAGCCATTGGCGATTAAAATGATAAAAGCCATATGAAGAATCCATGAACTGGCGCCATTTCCTAATTTGCTTTCACCCATGCCGTAAAAGAAAAATTGCATGAACCACGTGGTGCCCGCAAGGGCAGAGAAAATATAATTATTAGTTAAAGGACTTTTCTTATTGGTATAATCGCCAAAGGTTTTGTTGCGGGCATTTAATATCATTGTCCAGATAAAATTGGTAGTCAGGCCGCCCCATAACAAAACCACATAGGTCACATTATTTTGGAATAAAGGATTTAATCCCATCGCTACGGCAGTTTCTGCCATAGGCTTACCGGCTTCAATCCCAAAGTTGAAACACGAACTAAGTATACCTGAAGTGATAGCGACCATCAATCCTTTCACCAGGTTAAACTCGGCCACACTTTTTTTCTTTTCTTCATCCGGTAACTCATTTTCTTTCAGCATACCTGCGCGACCACTGATATAGATTCCGACTAAACAAAGTACTACGCCAAGTAACACCACTTGTCCCCAGGTTGTCGTCATCATTTCAATGATGCTGGTCTTCCCTTCGGTAGGAACAATAGCATAATAGATGGAGGGGACTATCGCTCCGAAGGCAGAGCAGAATCCCAGCACTACTGAATTTCCAAGCGACATCCCTAAATACCTTACACCAAGACCATAAGTAAGACCGCCAATTCCCCACAGCACACCAAAAATAATAGTGTATTGAATAGAAGAAGAGGAAGCGTTTCGTATGATGTCAGAAAATCCCGGAAGCGTAAGCCATGCTGCCAGGGGAGGAACGATAAGCCATGAAAATAATCCACCGATGATCCAGTAGCTTTCCCAGGCCCATCCTTTCACCTTCTTAAAAGGCATATAAAAGCTTCCGGAAGCAAAGCCTCCAATAAAATGAAAAATGACGCCAAGGATTATCTGCATGAGGTAGTGTTTAAATGCGATTGAAATATAGGGAGTAATAGCATTCCAACCATCCTGTACTATCATGATCGAAATGAAAAAGAAGCTGTCCAATAAAATCAGCCCGATTTTGAGACAACTTGGATAGAGTACTTAATGATGAACTATTAACATCTTAGCCTAACGCATTTTTACAAAATTCTAAACACTTCTTCACTTCTGCCGTTGGAGTAGACCCTTGCGGCACTTTATACTCCAACTCAATCGTAGCCACAAATTTGTATTTGTTGTCGCGCATCAATTTTAATGCATCAGCTATGGGTGTATTTCCTTCACCCCAAGGTAAATTGTCACCACCATTAGCTTTTGTTTTTCTGTCCTTGATATGCATGCTCATGATGCGATCATGCTTTTGCTTAATGATATCAAGAGGATCGGGGTTTCCCGCGGCAACAAAATGACCCAGGTCCAGATTAAGTGTATTGGCAGGGGATTGGGCCAGTGCAGTATCCCAAAAGGTAAATGTTTGTTGCTCATGGCCGTGATAGGCTACTTTCATTCCGTATTTTTCTGCTGCTTTTCCAAGCTTTAATGTATGTGCATCATTATTGGGATGTTCCAATGTAACATGACTGGCTCCAAGTGCCTTTCCTGCTCTTAAACCATAATCAATATCAGCATCACTATTCCGCATACTAAAGGCATCAGGTTTAAACGCATAAATTTCTACACCAGCTTTTTTATAGAGTTTACCAAGCTGCTCAAACTTTTCCATGGAAACATTTTTTCTCCATGCCGAAAGCTCCTCACGATAGGTTTTATTTTTTTCGTCCGCTTCTGCCAACGTTTTCTTTTCATCTTCTGTCAACTCCTGCTTTTCCGTTCTTTTTCGCATGAGTGGAAACACCGAACGTAAATCCACCGTATTTTTTGGAGCCCCTGCGAAGGACTCAGCAGGCCCACCCATGAGTTCTGTTGCGCTTATGCCGGAGTCTAAAATATAATTCAGCGTAGCCTCTGCACTTTGATCGGGCAAATCACGAAATGAATATGTAATAACTCCAATCTTAACACCGCTGATTAATGATTTTGGCTTTACCAGGTTATTAACGAAAGCCGGCATACCAAATACTTTATGGCTGCTAATCAGTGACCCTGCAATTAGTGTGGAAGCTGCTCCAAGAAATTGACGCCTTGATGTTTTATTTTTCATTTTCGTTTTAAGATTGAGAACTGTGCGAAGTAATAATGATATATAGTCTATGAGTCGAAAAGTTAGATGTTATTTGCTGTATTTGGTTTTCCGTTCATCATTTATCACGCCTTTCCAGTTAAGACCAAACGCAAAGTCGTAGGTATTACCCTGATCATCGACATAACAGTCCAAATCGTGTGGTACATCTTCAAATTGTCTTTCAACGGTTTCCATACTGGCGGGCATTTGCATCGGCAACAAGGCGGAAGGTTCGGCAGCCCCTGTAATTAATTCTAACAAGGCCTGATCCTGAACACCGAAGTGAACGAGAATGGCATTCGTATTTTTTTCAAACTCTGAGAATATCATCGGTGTGTTCATGTTCACAGAAACAATGACCGGTTTGCCTTTCATTTTTTTAAAAGTATCGTTGATCATACTCAGGTCCGTGATGTTGACGGCCTTGTTTTTCTTGTCTTTATAACTTCGGTTTGTTGATTTTTCCAATGGATCGCCACCAGCAATACTAACTTCACGTGCTTCCTTTGCCGTGTACTCGCCATACTGAAGAGAGATGGGAACGTAGCCATTACCTCCCATCTTTGCGTCTTCACTATTATATCCAATGCCAGTATCCGGACTGTTCACAAATACCAATGCATAATCCGCTTCGTCAGGATTGTCGGTTGCTTTAAAATATTTTTTGACAATTTCCATATTCACTGGATACTCCAGTGTTTCTGGTGTTTCCATACCCAGGAAGTTTCTTCCAGCGGGGGTGAATTTCTTAGGAACATAAACGGTTTTATTTTTTGGCAGTGGAAGTGAGTTAGCTTTGTTTTTCAACATCACTACTGATTTTATCTGGGCATCATACCCTGCTTTCATAAACTCAGCCTTACCAACAGTTGATTTTGATTCCTCAATGTTTAGATAAGGATTTTCAAATAGCCCGGTTCTGAAAATATTTTTCAACAAACGAACAGCGGATTGCTCAAATCGCTTTTTCATAAAGTCTTCTCCATGCTCTTTAACTCCCATCGCATACGCTTCCAAAACAGGTTTCATGTCGTTATTACCGCCAAACTGGTCAACACCTGCCATTAATATTTTATAATGTCTTTCTGCTATGGATAATCCTTCTACACCCCATGACTTACCAGAGATAAACACATCGATAGTAGTTTCATCACTAGTTACTAACCAGTCGGTACACACTACGCCATCATACTTATATTTTTCGCGGAGTAAATCCGTGATGATATATCGATTATAGCCGTTGCCTACGTTTTCTTTATTCTTGGTATCCTGGTTGTAGGATATGGTGTAATAAGGCATTACAGCAGAGGCCATTCCTGTTTTTCCATTAAGTTTGAAAGCACCTTCTGTGAAGGGAATCATATGTTCAGCAAAATTATTTCCCGGATATACTGCATATTTTCCAACACCATAATGTGCATCACGACCACCTTCGCCTGAACCACCACCTGGCCAATGCTTCACCATTGCGTTGACACTTTCAAAACCCCATCCATCAGCAGTTTCTTTGTCGCCCACAGAGGTTTGAAACCCGTCAATATAGGCGCGGCCTATATCGGTGGACAGTGCGGCATCCTCACCAAATGTTCCACTGGTTCTGTACCAGCGCGGGTCGGTGGCGATATCAACCTGTGGTGATAACGCGGTTGTAATCCCCAGGGCACGATATTCTTTTGATGCAATGCTTCCGAATTGCTCAACCAGGTGAGGATCAAATGTAGCGGCCAATCCCAGAGAACCAGGCCACATGGAGATGTTGCCGCCTGCGCCTTCATTATATTCTTCTTTGGAGTTGGTGCCATGACGTGGATCAGTACTATTGTTGGCGGGAATACCCAATCCAATTCCTTCCACCAGTGCCTGCACATTATTGTTCCACCGGGCGGATGTTTCCGGACTTTCAACAGATGTGATCAGTACATGACGGAGGTTATCTTTCGTTAAAAATTCTTTTTGTTGATCAGATAAATCCCAAGCGTTAGCACCGCTATCTTGAAAATCTTTTCCGTTATAGGAGGCTTTCATGAAACCCCGGCTGGCGGCTGGAATGGATTGATGGCGACTGTACAGCATCAAACCTGCAATTTGCTCTACACTCATTTGTGCCGCGAGGTCCTTTGCACGTTCATCGGCAGTTAAGCGCCAGTCTTCATACTTATCCAATTGACCGTTTTTATTAAGATCTTTAAACCCTAAACGATCCACCGTAAGAATAGTAACACCAGACGTTACTGAATAGCCGAGTGTTCGGCCTTCTTCATTTATTACAGTCTTTATTCCGTTTAATTCTGTTTCAGACCATCTGGGTCCACAGCTTACCAGTGTGGCCAATACAAGGCTGAGCATTAAAAATGGTTTGATTTGTTGCATTAGTAATTAGTGATTAAGATTTATTTTTTCGTTGTAAGTGATACCAAATCCAAAAGGATAGAGTGGATCTTTCGAATCATGCGGCATATCTTCTTTTTGATTAAGCACTGCTTCCATGGAAGAGGGTAATTCAAATGGAAGTTTGCCGGTGGGTTTGAATTGACCGAAGATCAAGTCGAGAATGATGTCATTCTGACTACTGAAATCACCGATCACCGCACTGCTTGCATTATTGATTTCCGGGAACACCGCAGGGCGCTCCAGATTCATCACCGTAACGGTGGGCTTGGATAGAATCAATGATAATAATTCTTCTTTTTCATGCTGGGGAAATTCAAGACTGCCCTGATGAAAAAGTTTCTCAACTATATATCTTGCTGCTTTGGGGTCATAAGGCGTATTCAATTTTAGAACAATGACATCAGCGCTTTTTAAATCAGTAGTAGCAGCACCGTACTTTTTCGATTCTTCTTCATCAAAACCGTGCAGATAAACTTTGGTTGTGGGAGCAAGCGGAAGAATATTATTATCATTTTTTAACAACACCAATGACCTGCGCTGAGATTCACGTCCTTTCTCTTTGATTTGTTCATTACTATAAATAGAAATTCCGTCTTCCGATAGGTAGGGATTATCAAAAAGTCCAAGTTTGAATTTTTCTCTCAGAATTCTTCGCACAGAGGTGTTGATTCTTTCTTCACTAAGTTGATTGGACTTTACCAATTCAACTACCAGCTCAGGAACTTCTTCACCGCCAAACATATCACAACCGGCATCGATAATTTTCTTCACGCGTTCAGTGGTGGTCAGATTTTCCACACCATGGGCTGCCGCTGGTTTCATTACTATTCCAAGGGTTTTTTGATCCGATACAAGTCCCCAGTCAGTGCATACAATTCCATCAAAATGGTACTTCTCACGCAGCAGCCCGGTGATAATATCTTTGTTGTAACCAAAGCCTACATCTTCGCTGGTTTGTCCTAATGGGATTCCATAGTAGGGCATTACCTGGGCAACATGAGCAGGGAAAGCGCCTTTTTCAAAAGGTATCAAATGGTAATTGAAATTATGGCCATGGTATGCTTGTATTCCAGGGGGGAAGTGTGCATCAATGCCATCTTCCTGCGGACCACCCCCTGCAAAATGTTTTACCATACATTCTACACTTTGGCTGGTAATGCTGTCGCCCTGAAACCCTAAAATGTATGCTTTTGTAAGTTTGGCCGACATCTCCGCATCTTCGCCAAATGTTCCATTGATTCTCCACCAGCGAGGTTCCGTTGCGAGATCCGCCATGGGGGACAGGGTAAGTCGGAATCCAATCGCCAAATATTCCTGACGGGCAATGTTACCAAACTCACGCATCAGCACCGTATCACCAATAGCTGCAAATCCGGGATAGGAACACCACTTTGAAAAATAGGAAGTATGAATACTCGCGCCTATCGCATCGGGAACACCATGTCTTGGATCAGTAGCCACCGTCACTGGAATTCCCAATCGTGTGCGTTCAGCCAGTTTTTGAATGTTGTTATTCCAGGCAATCATGGCTTTCGGCTCTAGATCTTGCAAGAGGTTGAAGTGATTCATTTTCTTTTTTGCCACCATTTCAGAGCTTGAACTAAATGCGAAAGAGAAAGGATTGATCACCGTCTTCCTTTCAGCCAATTCACCATTGGTACCCATTGCAATCATGGTGATGAACAGGGTGCCCGCTTTTTCTTCCAGGCTCATTTGGTTGACCAGGTCATCCACCCTGGCTTCAATGGGTTGCCGTGGATCTTCGTATACATCGAGCTTTCCATTTTTATTCAGGTCGCGAAATGGCTTACTGTCCACCAGCAAGGT
>JAHEMS010000156.1 GCA_024643595.1 Bacteroidota bacterium | reverse complement strand
TCGTAAAGTCATGTTGCCGGTTTTTGCGGCTGCAGGCAAGGTGGATGCGTTACTGCTGAAATAAGCACCGTAAGGACAACCACGATCACACATGTTTCTCGACTGACAAATACCACGGTTTGGATCGTGGGGCAAGGCGGCCGTGAGATGTGCTACGCGGCCGATCGTGACTTTACGTCCATTAAATTTTTCAGCGACCTTATCGCGAAAAACTTCTTCCACACAATTCAAATCCATGGGAGGTAGAAATTTTCCATCAGGGACGTGCGCTAGTCCTTCAGCGCGTCCGCTTACTCCAATGTAGCTTTCAACATAATCGTACCAGGGCGAAATATCCTGGTAGCGAATTGGCCAATCTACACCAACACCATCTTTTGCGTTCGCTTCAAAGTCAAGATCTGAAAGGCGGTACGTTTGCTTACCCCACATAATGGAACGACCTCCTTCATGATAGCCGCGAATCCAGTCAAATGGTTTTACTTCAGTGTAAGGATGTTCATCATCTTTCAAATACCAATGTTTGTTCGCCTGGTTTACCCAGTTGGTTCGCGATTGTACCGGATAAAGTTTTAGTTCTTCATGCGAAAGTTTATTGGCATGCTCAAGTTGCCAGGGATCTTTGGTCATCGTAGGATAGTCCGTTACATGCTTCACTGCACGCCCTCTTTCCAACACCAGTGTCTTCAATCCTTTTTCGGTTAATTCCTTAGCCGCCCACCCACCACTGATTCCCGTTCCCACCACAATGGCATCATAGGTGTTTTGCTTTTCGGCATTGATTGTTAGATTCATAGTTGAAATAATAAGAAAGAAAAATACCGGTTTATTAAAGGTAATGCAAGTGATCCTCCCGGAAAGGTAAGCCATACATATGTTTAGACATTCCTCATTAAGTAAGGACCAGCTAAGAAGACTTATCCGAATAGGGAAGGTGACATTAGCGGGTAATGCGAGATTAAAAATTTATGGCAAACTTCAATGTGGGCACGGAAGACGAATGCATGTTGTCAATCGGGTATTCTTTATAGATGAAACAGAAGCTCTTCAATCAGGGTTTCGTCCTTGCGGGCATTGTTTGCGAAATGAATATCTAATTTGGAAAGTCGCGATCTAAATTTATATTTTATGAAACATTACCTCCATTTGGTGAGACTACTTAATTTCAATTTTACGAATTTTGAAGTTCCATCTATCTGCGAAATAGATATTGCCGGTTGCATCCAAGGCTAAACCATAAATTCGACTAAACCCTGCACTCGAACCTGGACCATTAAAATCTCCAACATTGCCGCCTGCCACTGTGGTAACATTTCCATCTGGAGATATCTTTCGGATGGCCCGATTTTCTGAATCACCTACATAAATATCACCATTGGCATTTATAGCGATTCCAAAGGGTTGGTAAAACTGGGCGGCAGTACCCAAAGCGTCCCAATACCCTGCTGTACTTCCAGCTACCGTGATAACCGCTCCTTCAGGAGAGATTTTAAGGATTTTATGGTTACCGAAATCGGCAACATACACAAATCCATCCGCATCTAAGGCAATCCCTTTTGGTCCCCCAATCCCTTTTGGTCCCCAAGGCTCGCTAAACCAAGTTCCAGGTGCAAAACCACTGACTTGTCCATTTTGGTTTATTTTGTAAATGCCATCACCACTTACATACAAATCACCGCTGGCATCAAATGCGAGGCCTTTGACTAAAGTAAAAGCAGGACCAAATTGAGTAACCGTTCCATCCGGTTTAATTTTTTGTATGGTGTGGCCAACGGCAGCATAAACATTGTTATTTGCATCCACAGCCATTCCAAAGTCTGGATCATCATTATAATTGTCATTGGTAGTGGTCAATAGTGTAACAGGGCCGTCTTTTGTTAACTTCACAATTTTATTATGCGAATTGACATACAGATTTCCACTCGCATCTATAGCTACTCCTGTGGGGTCTATACCAAAGTCAGCTCCAAAGGCGGTTTCGACCGTTATGTTAGGCTCATATATTGGAATTGTAATGCGAAAATCGTTTGTGGATGAACCGGTAATTCCTGATGAGGTGGTAATGGTAATCTTGCCACTTGTTGCGCCTATTGGAACATTAGTGTTGATTATTTGCTCACCATTGTTGCCCAGATATACATAGTCGCCTGTAGGAATAGTTATAGTACCATTGAATTTCACGGTACTGTATCTTAACTTTTGATTGGCAATAGCGCTTGTTGGCACAAAATTATTGCCGAGAATTGCCACTTGAGTACTTATCATCCCGCTATTAGGAATGAATTCTGTTATTATGGGCTCCGGCTCGATTTGCGGAACTGGACCATTTTCATTTCCACAGGAAATAAAAATTAAGAACACTAGTGTAGAAAAGTAGTTTACTGCAAGAGATGAGGCTATCTTCTTCATACCCAATATGAATAAAGTTCAACGAACATGGCTATACTTTATGATAGTTGTTAAAATGTAACAATCCTATAATGGTTTCGTCCTTGCGGGCATTGTTTGCGAAATGAATATCTAACGTGGAAGGTCGCGATCTAAATTTATATTTTATGAAACATTGCCTCCATTTGGTGAGACTACTTAATTTCAATTTTACGTATTTTAAAATTATAGCTATCCGCTATATAAATAGTACCGGTTGCATTCACGGCTAAACCATAAATTATATTAAACCGGGCACTCCAGCCTGGACCATTCGAATCTCCATTTGTGGTTCCAGCAACAGTAGTAACATTTCCATCTGGAGATATCTTTCGGATGACGTGATTTTTTGAATCACCGACGTAAATATCATCAGTGGCATTTATAGCGATTCCGAAGGGTTCATAAAACTGTGCAGCAACTCCCACACCATCCCAATATCCTGCGGTACTTCCGGCTACTGTAATAACAAATCCCTCAGGTGTTATTTTACTGATTTTGTGGTTACCAGTATCGGCAACATACACATTTCCTATTGCATCTACGGCGATCCCTTGTGGTCCAAAGGGCTTGCTAAACCAAGCTCCATCCGCAAGTATACTGACTGCTCCATTTTGGGTTATTTTGCGAATACCATCACCACTTACATATACATTATCGTTGGCATCTATTGCGAGTCCATTGACAAAAATAAAATCCGGACCAAATTGAGTAATTGTTCCATCCGGTTTAATTTTTTGTATGGTATGTCCAACAGCAGCATAAACATTATCATTTGCATCCACAGCAATTCCAAAGCCTGCATTATTTTCAATGGTAGTTGTCAATAGTGTAACAGGGCCATCTTTTGTTAGTTTCAAGATTTTATGATCCGCAAAGTCACTTACGTACAGATTTCCATTCGCATCTATAGCTACTCCCCTGGGCGTTATACCAAAGGCAGCTCCAAAGGCAGTTTCGACCGTTACGTTAGGCTCATATACTGGAACTGTAATGCGAAAATCGTTTGTGGATGAACCGGTTATCCCTGAGGAGGTGGTAATGGTAATCTTGCCACTTGTTGCGCCTATGGGAACATTAGTGTTGATTATTTGCTCACCATTGTTGCCCAGATTTACATAGTCGCCTGTAGGAATAGTTATAGTACCATTGAATTTCACGGTACTGTATCTTAACAATGGGTTGGATACATCGGTAGCAGGCACAAAATTATTGCCGGAAATCACGACGGGACAGCTTATCAGCCCGCTGTAAGGAAAGAATTCAGAGATGACCGGCTCGATTTGCGGAACTGGTCCATTTTCATTTCCACAGGAAATAAGAAACAATGTTGCTATGAAAACAACACAGGTTATTGCAAAAGATGGACCCATCTTCTTCATACGCAGTAATGTAAAAGCCTATTGAATATACTAAATCCTAATCAAGAAATAGTAAAAAAGAATTCGATGTGGTTTGTAAAATCTATTCCTTAATGTTAAACCACCTCAAGGCGTTCGTATAGTAAATCTTATCAATGACTTCTTTGGGAAGTTGAATTCCTTTAAAATCACCATCGACTTCACCCACCGTCATTGTGAGGTCGGTGGCCAAATACTTCCAATCCGCAGACCAATGTTGGTGAAGTCTTGACTTCGCCTCTTCTGCGGTATCGGTTGTTCGCATAGTCATATCAGATCCATAAATCAATCGATCCTGATATTTCATCATGAAGTTGCGCACTTTCTCGTAATTCGTTTTCGATTGATATTGAAGGTGGCATATCCGTTCGGCCATATCCACCGCCATATTGGGGAAACGGTCCAATCTTTTCGCCAGTGAATCCACATCATATTCAAGACTGCCCAAATGAGCACCAACAAAACGCATATCCGGATGACGGGCCAGAAAACGATCACGTGCGTTGATCTGATCCTGGTAGGAGGGATATTCCGGATGCAGGTACATGTGATATTCCGGATGGTTTTTAAAATATTCCCGATCACTATTCACAGTCATTTGTTCCAGCGGAAGCCAGCAATTGAGTGGCTCACCCAGGTGGCCCAATACTGTTTTGTTTTGGTCGATGATGTATTGAATGACCGGATCAAATCGTGGATTGTCTATCATGATTAAATTGCCGGCGGAGTCCTTGTCGACCATGCCTATGTTTTTCCATATTTTGATTCCAAGCGCACCATTCGAAAAAGACTCTTCCAGATTCTGAATGGTCTGATCAGCCCAATCTGCGGAATCCCAATATTTCGTGGTAAAAGCGGTGAGGTAACTTATTTGTTTAGGGTGCCTGGTGATTTGACGATGGATAAACTCTTCTTGTGCGCGAAGCGAAGAGTCTGAGTAGCCAACGCTAACGTTAATCAACTTAAAGTTGTCGTCATACGCCTGGTCGGAAATAGCATCACTGGTCGTGCGTATATGCACGTGAACATCATATTTTTTTACGTCTCCAAAATCTCCTTCTGAGTAATAACGCGAGCAGGAGGTGGTGATAAGAATAATCAGAATAAAGTAGAAGGGTTTTGATTCCATGATTTTAGTAGCGTATGAGTTTAAAAATATAAGTGATGGATAGAAGTTAACCGGTATGGAGCGACGGCAATTATAGCGCAGCAGGTTGCGTACATTCCAAAGCATTATGCCGACGAAATTACATAGGTCTGATGCGAAGAATTTTTCCTCCATCGATACCAAGGTACAGGAAACCATCAGGACCTTGCTTCACATTGCGCACCCGCCACCCTTTATCGGTGAGCAGCCGCTCTTCCCGCACCACTTTATTGTTTTCAATCACCAGTCGGTTTAAATGTTTCAACGCCATCGCGCCAATGAACAGGTTTCCTTTCCAGGAAGGAATAACATCGGCTGTATAAAATTGCATACCGCTTGGAGCAATAGAAGGCTTGTAAAAATAAATGGGCTGTTCCATACCTTCTTTTTCTGAAATACCTTCACCCATGGGGGTGTCATCATAATTCACGCCATAGGTAATCACAGGCCATCCATAATTCAGTCCGGGCTTGATGATGTTGATTTCATCGCCACCCTTCGGGCCGTGCTCATGTTCCCATAACTCACCATTTGTTGGGTTGAGTGTGAGTCCGTTGGGGTTGCGATGTCCATAGCTCCACACTTCAGGTTTTGCGTTGGGCGTATTGACAAACGGATTATCTTCCGGCACGCGTCCATCTTCATAGATGCGCAACATTTTTCCCATATGGTTACTTAAAGTTTGAGCCGAATCTTTCAGGTCTGTTTTTTCACCCATCCCGAAGTACAGGTAGCCTTGGTCAAGCACCAGCCGCGTGCCGTGGTGTAATGGTCTTTTATAATAGGGTAGCGCGGTAAACAATCGCTCTTGCTGCACCAGTTTGATGCCATCCAGTTTGGCACGTTGAACCACCATGGTATTGGAGTTGGTATCGCCTTCTGAGTAGGCATAATATATCCAGCCGTTTTTTTCATAATCAGGATGAACCAGCACATCGAGCAGGCCAGCATCGCCCTGGCCAACTACCGCGGGCACGTTTTGCAATAATGTTTTCTCACCAGTTTCCGCATTTACCAAAATCATTTCACCCACTTGCCGATCGGTTACAAGCAGGCGGCCATCCGGCAAGAAGTCCATCCCGAAGGGCATGGCAATACTATCGGCTACGGTTTCCACCTTCAGCTTTACGCCATCACTTTCAATGAGGAAGAATTCTTTTGGCTTTTGTGGTTTGTTGCATGCGAAATGAAGAACAGCCAGCATAATGAATAAACCAGTGGTTTTGAAGAAAGAACGGACAGGTAATGATTTCATAGTAGGTTCTGGTGGTGGTGATACAAATACTAAAATTTCCTGACGAAGATAAGGCAAATGAGGATGTTTTACTTTACCGTTCTTGTATTGATTTATTGTTCGCCTTTTTTTATTCTTTTTCTGTTTTCAAACTAACGAACCACATATCTATTTCCCCCTTGCCCTTCGCTTCTATCTTACCTCTGCTTTCAAATGCAAATCCAGTGTCGTCTTTTAGCAATTCGTATGTTGCCTGGCTTATGTTTACTTTTCCTGCTTCGCTGTTGCTTTCAATACGACTGGCAGTGTTTACGGTATCGCCCCAGATATCATACTGGAATTTTTTAACGCCAACAATGCCGGCTACCACAGGTCCGGTGTGCACACCCACGCGCATTTCGAAGGCTGGCTTGCCAAGGGCATCTTGTTTTGCTTTTCTTTCAGCAATAAACCTTTGCATTTCCAGTGCTGCCACTACCGTATTCTTTGATGAATCAGCCGTGGGTATAGGAAGACCGCCCGCGGCCATATAGGCATCGCCAATGGTTTTTATTTTTTCAACTTTGTGCTTGCCACATATATTGTCAAATGCTTCAAAGCAAAGGTTAATCTCGCCCACTAATTCCTGCGCTGTAAGTTTTGCGGAGGTTTGGGTGAATTCCTTAAAGTCGGTAAAAAGGATAGAAACATTTTCGAAATCACGTGCTTCGGCCCGGCCATTGGCTTTCAGTTCTTCGGCTATCTCTGCCGGCAGGATGTTGAGTAATAAATTTTCAGAGCGATCTTTTTCTACTTGTAACACAGCTTTCGATTTCCGGATGTAACGCAAGCGACTCCACAGTCCACCGGAGAACAAGAGCACGACAAATCCTGAACCCAACAAAATATTTCGTGTCCGCGTAGTTTGTCGTATTTCTTCCTGACGTGTTTCTTCCACAAGCCTGTCCTTTTCTACCTGGGCAATGCTATCGGTTAGCACTTGCTTGGCAAACTCCATTTGCTGCAGGTTTGTTGATATCTCCTGGGTGTTCAGACTGTCGCTTAAAGTCAAATATCTTTCGTGGTAGGCAAGGGCTTTATTGCTGTTTTTTAATGCTTTGTGCGATTCGTACAGACATTCACAGGCAAACATTTGTTGCTCTACATCTATGTGGGTAATTGCTTTCTCACACCAGATAATCGCCTTTGCAAATTCATTCTGTTTTCGGTAGGCATTGCCAATATGCAAGGAGACGTAATTCCGCAGAAGAGGCATATATGGGTATTGTGGCATTTCATCAATTACCTTCAGCGCCTTAAAACCATATTGGAGCGCCTTGGCATAATCTCCGAACTTTTGGTAATCTTCTGTTAGCATTGCCAGGGCCTGGGGTACCATCTCCAGATTAATTTCTTCAGCCAGTTTCAATGTGGCAGAATCATTTAAAATTGCTTTGGAATAATTTTGTTGCCTGATGTAAGTATTGTGCAATGCGTTGAGCGAACCAAATTGCTCAGCTTTATGAAGCGACCCTGAAGCTTCCCAGGCGGCAAGGGAACGAGTAAGATATTCATCTGCCTGTGAA
>JAHEMS010000155.1 GCA_024643595.1 Bacteroidota bacterium | reverse complement strand
TGGCATCATGCAAAGACACTTCCTAACCAATATGGCGTAAATTACGGTATAAGTCTTAGCATTTGGGATTACCTGTTCCGAACTGATTATATCCCCAAAAATGGAAGGGATGAGCGGTTGGGTTTTAATGGTGACGAGCGATTTCCTAAAACATTCCTTCAACAAGTTCTCTATCCCTTTAAAAAATAAACTATGTTAAATCACCAGGCCGCTTGCGGATGTTCTTCATGTCAGCATGAAGCGATTTCTAAGCAGGAAAAAGAATTGCACATTTCCGTTTCGGAAAACAGCCGAAGGGAATTTCTTAAAAAGGCATCAGGTATGGGATTGGCGCTGGGTGTAGGGGCTGGGCTAATTTCGCCCCTGGCTGCTTCTGCCCTCAATCAAGATGAGGTAGTGGGTTTGAGTAAGGAGATGGCTAATTCTTCAGCAGTTAAGACAGGAAAAGTTCAACAACTAACATTGTTACACACGGCCGATATACACTCTCAATTATTGACCCACGACGAGTTTTTTATTGAAAATGGAAAACCAGTATATAAAAAACGTGGAGGGTATGCTACCCTCAAAACAATGATTAACGAGTTAAGAAATCAAAACCCGGAAAATACATTGCTGATTGATGGTGGTGATTGCTTTCAGGGTGGAGGAGTTGCAGCCATGACGGAAGGCAAGGCCATCGTTCCGCTTATGAACAATATCGGTTATGACTTGATGTTGCCAGGCAACTGGGAGGTGGTGTATGGCAAGGAGATGATGATGAAGGATATGTTTGCTTACCATGGACCTAAAGTCTGTGCAAACATGTTTCATAAAACAAATGATGCATTCAATGGTGAGCTGATTTTTCCTCCCTACTTCATCAAATTTATTGCCGGTATTAAAATTGGATTTATCGGATACAACGATCCGCTGACACCTAAACGTCAACCCCCCGCCTATAGCGATAGCATCCAATTCACCCATCCTGAATTGAATATAACAAAGTATATTAAGTTGCTTCGTGAGTATGAACGATGTGATATGGTATTCTTGATTACGCATTTGGGGTTGGCACAACAAGTTGGGTTAGCTAATAGTGAATTAGCAAATGGGGTGGATTATATCATTGGAGCTGATACCCATGAACGTATTCGCACTCCCATCGAAGGAAAGCACGCCAAAGTAACTGAGCCTGGGGCGTTTGGGTCATTTGTAGCAAAGCTGGACATCGTGATTGAAGACGGTGTTATAAAAGATCATTCATATCAGTTACTGGATGTAGATCCAGATCACTACAAAGAAGATGAGGAGATGAAAGTACTGGTTAATAAGGCACGCGAACCCTACCGTAAAGAGCTGGATCGTGTGATCGGTAAAACTACCACTCCTTTGGTGAGATATTATGTGATAGAAACACCCATGGATAATTTTATCACAGACGCAATTATGTGGAAATATAAACCGGATATTGCGTTGAGCAACGGTTTCCGTTTTTGCCCTCCTTTAGTGCCGGACCCAAAAACGGGTGTTGCCGAAATTACGATGGATTATTTGTGGAGCATGCTGCCAGTGGATAGCGAAGCAAAACGTGGAAGAATAACAGGCAGACAATTATGGGATTGGATGGAAAAAGAATTACAAAATGCGTTTGCGAAAGATCCGGCTAAGCGTTTTGGAGGTTGGGTAGTTCGTTTCAATGGCATGGAAGTCAATTTTACTATTGGAAATGAGGCAGGCAAGCGTGTTAATTCAATTAAAGTAAAGGGAAGTCCCCTCGACCTTGGTAAAAAATACACGTTCATTGCGTGCGAACGGGAGGGGGATCCCGACACTACGATTTGCCGGGTGAACGAGGTTGAGGAACCAACACGAATGGGCATGACGCTTCACCAGGTAATACAGGAGTATCTTGAAAAGGTATCACCGATTTCACCTAAATTAGAAGGTCGTGCTATCGCTACTGACGCACCCAACACGTTGCTCACTCAATTAATGGGAGTGGGGTATGAATTCAGGTAGTATCAGGAATGTTCTCTACGACGTGACGTAGTATATTTGATGAAAATTTTCTATTGACGCGAATAAAAGTACTCTTCGTTTTTATAATATTCGTGATTTGATGAGGCGTAATCTATCTCAGTTAAGGAATAATGTTGAATAAATGGATAAAGAATTTTGGAACGTGCGCTATGCGCAACATCAAAGTGTATATGGCGATAAGCCAAATGAGTTTTTCAAGACTCAACTTCAGCAATTAGAACCAGGAACACTTTTACTACCGGCAGAAGGTGAAGGTAGAAATGCTTTGTATGCCGCCTCACTGGGATGGAGTGTGGAAGCTTATGACTATAGTGAGGTGGCTAAACAAAAAGCACTTGATCATGCAAAAAAAATAGGCATCACGACCATTGACTATAAAGTTGCTGACTTAGACCAGATTCAATTGCATGCCGAATCGTTTGATGCGGTTGCATTAATCTATGTACACCTCCCGGTTGAAGTAAGGAAACACCTGTTACATCAATGCATCAAAAGTCTAAAACCTGGAGGCAAATTGATTATTGAAGTCTTTAGTAAAGATCAACTTCAATATCAATCGGGTGGGCCGAAAGATATATCCCTGCTTTACTCCTTAGAGGATTTGGAAAGCTATTTTTCAGCAACGAAAATAGTATTGAAAGAAGTAGTAATTACGACATTAGATGAAGGTTCATTTCACGCTGGACCTGCCAGCGTGGTGCGGTTAGTGGCAATAAAATAATATTCCTTATTCAGGAATGATTATTTTTTTATCGACAACAAGTTGCTCATCGATCACCTTCTTAAATACATTTTTTGGTAGCGCACCCGGTTGCATCATTGGCTTACCTTCCATGGGAATGAATAAAAACGTAGGAATGCTGCGGATATCAAATAGGCCTGCTAACTCTTGTTCAATTTCAGTGTCCACCTTATAAATAATCAATTTGCCATCATATTCTTTAGCTAGCTCTTCCAAAACAGGGGCTACCATTTTACATGGGCCACACCAGTCGGCATAGAAGTCGATAATGGCGGGTAACGTACCCTGATACTCCCATTCCTCTTTGGTAGTATAGTCTAATATTTTTTCCTTAAAAATTTCGGCTGTTAATTTTACGGTTGTCATAGTGAAATTTGATTATACCCTGCAAAGGTCTGTAATAATAGATATTTCTTTAGTAACAAATGTTACACCCTTGGGTTCATCGCAAGGGCAACATTTTTAAAGTTTTTAACAAGATTACCAATTCTTTCTTCTCCCAGTCCTAATTGGAAAAAAAATACTTTTGTAACAAAAATCACGAAGATACCAGGTGATAGGTCATACCTTTGCACCATATTCGATTAATATAGCTAATGGGCAATACTGATCGAATCCTGGAATCTGACAACCTATTAAGTTAACATTAAAGAAATTTAAATTATTCAAACATGTATTTTCAGCACGTATACGATAAATCGTTAGCACAGGCAAGCTATTTTATTGGATGCCAAAAAGCAGGTGTAGCAATCGTTATTGACCCTAAAAGAGATGTAGACACATATCTCGAAATAGCCAGACAAAATAACATGAAGATAACGCACATCACTGAGACCCATATTCATGCGGATTTTCTAACGGGATCTCGTGAATTGGCAAAACTAACAGGGGCGGACATGTATTTGTCTGATGAGGGTGGAGAAGGATGGTTGTATGAATTTCCACACATTGGCCTTAATGACGGCAGTGTAATCAAGGTAGGTAACCTTTCATTAAAGGTACTTCATACACCAGGTCATACACCAGAAAGCATCAGTTTCCTATTAACCGATCATCCAGCAAGCAATGAGCCAGTGATGCTTTTTACTGGAGATTTTGTATTCGTCGGTGATATTGGACGTCCTGATTTGTTGGAAAAAGCGGCAGGAATTTCAGGAACGAAAGAAGCAGGAGCAAAGGAGATGTACAAGTCAATTGCAAAGTTCAATGCTTTGCCAGATTACATTCAGGTATGGCCCGGTCATGGGGCAGGTTCCGCGTGTGGAAAGGCATTGGGTGCCGTGCCCAGTACGACAGTAGGTTATGAGAAAGTGCGCAATTGGGCGTTTCAGTATCCCACTGATGAAAAGGGTTTTGTAAAATATTTATTGGAGGATCAGCCCGAGCCACCTAAGTATTTTGCAATGATGAAGAAACTTAATAAAGTGGATCGCCCCTTGCTCACGGAAGTCCCCAAGATCAAAAAATTATCAAACAAGGAATTTAAATCAGCACTAGATAAAGGCATTAAATTATTGGATACGCGAGTTAAGACTGAGTTTTCAGAAGGGTTTATTCCTGGAAGCATTAATATTCAGGGTAATAACTCCTTTGCGACCTGGGCAGGCTGGATGGTGAAGTATGATGAGCCATTTATGTTGGTAGCTGATGAATCTCAATTAGACGACCTGATGCGCAAGTTGATGCGCATTGGTTTGGATAACGTTTACGGATTTATTGATACCGTTAATGTTTGGATTGAACTGGGTAATACCCTTGAAACTACCAAAGTGATCTCTGTTAATGAATTAGATACCCTGGTAAAGAATAATGGTATTCAAATAGTTGATTTACGAGGAGAGTCTGAATATAAATCAGGGCATATTTCAAAAGCGGATAATGTTTTTGTTGGAACATTACAAGAAAACCTGAATAAAATCAGCAAGGATAAGACCACAGTATTATACTGTCAATCTGGTGATCGGACAGCTATAGGATATTCATTACTTGCCCGTAATGGATTCAAAAACATTATTAACTATTCTGGAGGGATCAATGAATGGGTTAATATGGGTCTTCCGATAATTTCTGAAAACTAATGGTTATTGAACGACGCTTTAAGTGAGTTATCGCATATAAATAATTCGTAAAAAATGAAAATATTTTCTGATTGGAAAATGGTCCTATTGGGTTGTGTTACGCTGGGCCTTGCTCCATTTGTACCCGAACCACATATCTGGGGTAAACTGAAATGGATTGCCGGTGGAGCTGTTGGTATGCAGCCGATCGATTGGTTTGATACGGTATTGCACGGATTTCCATGGCTATTACTTTTAATGAACGTAGGGATATTAATTGGGAAAAAATTCAAGATAACTTCAACACGATCTTTATGATGAATTCAATAGATGCCTTCAGACAAACATTATTTACGCAATGGAATCTAATGCGGTTAATTCGGTTGGTTGCAGGAATATTTTTTGCTGCACAGGCTATTCAAATTCAAGATGCTATGGCAGGTTTTATTTCTGCCATATTTTTGTTTCAGGCAGTTACCAATACGGGTTGCTGTGGAATAAGCGGTTGTGCGGTGCCCACCAACTCTAAAAATTCTGAACCTACTCAGGTGGTGGAATATGAAGAGATCAAAAATTCAAAATAGTATCTTCGTTATTTAATGCTGAATTCTCTTTTTTTAGCAAGTAATCATTAAAATTAATCCAATTTGCACACAAAGGTGGGGCATGTATTAGATACCTCATTATTGGAATAAATATTCTTATATTTCCAGTCACTTTAAAGTGTAAGTTCAGATTAATTGTGAAGGTAGTGGTGTTTACATATCTTATTTAGTAAGCATTAAATGTATGCGAAGAGTCTATTTAGTTGCTTTAATTCTATTTATTCAAAGTTCAATATTAGCTCAAACGGTCATTTTCCCGTTTGCGTCAGACTGGAAGTATAAGGATGATGGCACTGACCAGGGTACGACCTGGTACCAAACGGGGTTCGATGATTCAGGCTGGTCCACCGGAGTTGGTCAATTTGGTTATGGTAATTCTACATCAGTAACCCTTCTTGATGCCTGCGGTACCCCAACCAGGTACCCGACATGCAGTAATAAACACATTGGATATTATTTTCGGAAAACAATAAATATCCCTGATGTAAGCATTTATAAAAGTTTCACTTTTGAAATGATGCGGGATGATGGTGTGGTAGTCTACGTGAATGGTTCAGAAGTATATCGAAACAATATGCCGGCCGGCACCATTAATTATAATACACCTGCATCAGGGAATGCATCAGACAACGGTGCCTCCGTAAGAACAATAATACTCCCACTGGCTTCAAGTCTTTTAGTCTCTGGAACTAACACTATTTCGGCAGAAGTACATCAAAGTTCAGGCAGCAGCAGTGACGTTATATGGGACATGAGTTTAATAGGTAATCCAGTCGGAATTATAATTTTAAAGGAAGGTCCTTATCTTCAGAAAGCTACTTCATCTTCTATGCTAATTCGTTGGTATACCGATGACGCGGTAGATAGTAAAGTTACCTATGGAACTGATCCAGGTAACTTATCACAGAGTGAAGAAGTCTCTGGAACCAGGACCAATCATTCGGTACAATTAACTGGATTGACTCCATACACTAAATATTATTACAGTATAGGTACCACCTCTGGCGTTCTTCAATCCGGAACGGATAACTATTTTCTGACCTCCCCACTTTCAAATTCAAAATCCAAATACACATTTTGGGCAACTGGTGACATGGGTGATGGTTCAAATCGGCAACGTGATGTTTTAAATTCTTTTACCACTTATATGGGCAGTAATCCAATAAATGGTTGGATTTCGCTTGGCGACAATGCCTATAATAATGGAACTGCGGAGGATTATAGCGATAATTTTTTTGCAATTTATAAGAACAGCATTTTACGTAAGACTCCTTTATGGCCATCTACCGGAAACAATGAATATGCCAATAGTTCAGCTCGACAGATTGATCACTTGATTTCTTATTTTGATTTTTTTGATCCTCCAACAAATGGTGAGGCTGGAGGCGTAGCATCAAATTCAGAAGCCTATTATTCTTTTAATTATGGTGACATACATTTTGTAGCATTAGATTCTTATATCATTGAAAATAGTTCCTATCGGTTATATGACTTATTAGCCCCCCAGGTGGCTTGGCTGCAACAAGATTTAGCCGCAAACACAAAAAAGTGGACCATCGTTTTCTTCCATCATCCACCATTTACAATGGGATCGCATAATTCAGATCTTGAGAATGAACTAATATTAATACGCCAAAATATTGTTCCAATTCTGGAGCAGTATGATGTAGATCTTGTTTTGAACGGGCATAGCCATAGTTATGAGCGAAGCAAGTTGCAAAAAGGTCATTTTGGACTAGAGTCTACCTTTGATCCAGGTTTGCATCAGGTTAGTCAGTCTACTGGTTTATATGATGGAACTCCTAATTCTTGTACCTATACAAAGGACTCTCCTACAACTTTGGGAGGAACTGTTTATACGGTAGTAGGCTCCGCGGGAAAGTTAGATCCTGGCCAGGTTAATTTCCCACATGCCGCTATGTACTATGGTAATAATACAATAGGGGGTTCATTAATTCTTGAAATTGAGGATAACAGACTGGATGGCAAGTGGCTATCAGATGATGGCGTAATTCGTGACAATTTTACGATCATGAAAGCGGTGAATAAAGCTACCTCCATCAATGTCAATGCAGGAGAGAGTGTAACACTTGAAGCTTCCTGGGTTGGACAATATGATTGGAGCTCAGGACAAACAACCCGAAGTCTATCCATCACTCCTTCTTCTTCTGGAACCTATACGGTTACGGATCCAAATCAATGCATTACGGATGCGTATAATATTACGGTCATAAATAATTCATTAGCAATCAATATACCCTCTGTTGGATTTAGCCAAATTTGTGCTGGTGCCAATGTTAGTATTTTGTATACCATCTCAGGTTCATTCATTGCCGGGAATACATTTACATTA
>JAHEMS010000554.1 GCA_024643595.1 Bacteroidota bacterium | reverse complement strand
ATTGATGTTGAAATCACCACCAATTTCAAATGATAGGCGATCATTCATGACACTCTTCGAGACACGAAAATCCATGGCCGTCTGCGTCTTGCCCCCGGGTGTAGAATAATCACTATACGATTGAATGCCTACATCAATATTCACATTTTTGATGTATTGACTGGCAAATCGATTCAGTTGACTGGCCAGTAGATTATTAACGGAATTTGATAAGGCAGTCGCTGCGATTGTATTGGAATTGATATCGGAGCCTGTGTTTTCTGGCAAGAATCCACCAAGTACCAGAAGCCCGAAAACTTGTTTATTCAGTTCGGATGCATACTCGGGCTGCTTTAACCGGTCTAATTTATTAGCTAATACAGGATAACTCACCTTTTCATTTTGTGGAAGATCCAGTGAAAATGAAATGACTGGTTTTTCAATAGTGCCATTGATGTTTATACCGATCTCATAGTCTAACGATCTTTTATAGATCGATTTTTCATTTTCACCAATCTCTTGTCCAATTAATCCAATGGAATTGGAGGCAACCGTATGTATGGCTTTTATATTGAGATCTCCGTCTTTTGGACTTCCACTCCAGTTAATGGAAGACCCCTTCGCCAGCGTGAAATTCTTTTTGACCAAATCATAAAAGGACAAACGATAAACTCCCTTATTAATCGTATAATTTCCAGCGAGTCGAAGAGTGCCGGTTCTGTCGTAGCCCAGCTCTAAGGAAGCTCCACCAGCTGTTTCAATAAAATCCCCGGACTGTTCATCGATAATAATTCGGATCAACGCATCCTCCTCAATCCTGACTGTTGAATTCAGATTGAAGTGAGGAAGACTTGCGATCAATGAATCATAATAATTACTTGTCTTTTCTTGAGCAGCAGAATCTGGTAATGCTGTCGGGTCGATAAATTCAACAATTCCTTCCGCCTTTAGAAGTTTAATGTTTTCTTGCGAAGTAATAATAGTAAGTTTCGTGGCATCCTTGATAGTAAGTTTTGCTTCAATATTGGTATCCTTATTATTCCCCTTTAATTTCATGTCGCTATCAATCACCAGTTGGCCCTTGAAGTTTCCTGATGCAGAATCGGGTCTATTTATTAATGCATATTGATCAGCATTTAATTGTAGGTCATAAGAAAACGATTGATAATCTGAAGTGGCAAGACTTCCATTGATGATGAACGGATTGTGATCAGGATCATAGAGTGTAAAGTTGTTAAACAACAATGATGAATTATCTAACGTAATACGATCGTCCTCTACGTTAAAGGTTAGTCTCGGATTGATCGTGGTTAAACCCACCTTAACAAAGTGTATATAGCCATTTAGCTTGGGCGATTTAATTGACCCGTGTATAGTAGATTCTCCCCTGATCGTTCCATGCATATCTTCAACAAATCCGTTGACTAAAAAAGAAAATAATTCCAGGTTATTAACATTCATTTTCACTGACGCATCGACCTCAGCTATCTCCGAAAGGTATTGTCCATTCAGGTTAATCGTGTTGGATTCGTTGGTCAGGAGAAATTCAAAGGGGATCTGATTTCCTTTACTTTCAGCGTTAGCCTCAATGGTTAATGGGTTTGAATGATAGAGGCTGAGGCTGTCAATATTTGCCTTGATATTAATTTGCTGATTACCATGGTAAGAAATATCACCATGAAGGTGTCCTTTGTTAATGATGGTGGTGTCAGTGGAAAGTAAAAAATTTAGCGGGGTAAGATCTAAGTTACGGAGGGAAAGATTGAAATTATTCAAATCACCATCCATGTTTAATTGCATGTCATTTCGGATAATCCGAAAGTCATTGAATACCATATTATTCTTACTCATGAAGATGGGGTTATCAGGATCAATCCAGTAGTCCTGATTGTATATCAAAAATTTATCAGGATAAACAAAAGTGCCGCTATCTGCGTAGTGAAGATTAACCTGAACACCCACAACCGTTATGGTATCTTTAAGCGCAAGGAAATTTACCTTTGCGGTATCATCTTTCGCCAATACATCAAGATCCACGTGGTTTAATTGGTATGATCCATAGCGAATATTTTGTAAATCCACACGGGCGTTTATACTATCATAGTGTGCCTGCAAATTAATGTTCAAACTATCGAGTGAGGCATCATAGCCTTTAAAGTTTCCGGATATGA
>JAHEMS010000553.1 GCA_024643595.1 Bacteroidota bacterium | reverse complement strand
CGTAACTATAATTTTAGACAGCCTGAGTACAAACGAAATTGAAACAACTAAATAATAATGGGACAAAAAGTTAATCCGATATCAAATCGTCTTGGTATAATCAGAGGCTGGGATTCCAACTGGTATGGTGGAAAAGATTATTCTTCCAAACTTATTGAAGATACTAAGATTCGCGAATACCTGAGCGCTCGTCTTGCTAAAGCCAGCATCTCAAAAATCGTTATCGAACGTACTTTGAAACTCATCACCGTTACTGTTAATACTGCCCGTCCGGGTATCATTATCGGAAAAGGTGGACAGGAAGTCGATAAACTGAAAGAAGAATTAAAGAAAATTACCAAGAAGGAAGTTCAGATTAATATCTACGAAGTTAAGCGCCCTGAATTGGATGCAACTATCGTTGGGAATAACATCGCAAGGCAGATTGAAGGGAAGATCTCATACCGCAGGGCTATAAAAATGGCAATGGCTTCGACAATGCGCATGGGCTCAGAAGGTATTAAAGTTATGATTTCCGGCCGACTGGGTGGTGCTGAAATGGCCCGTAACGAAACACTTAAGGAAGGAAGAATTCCATTACATACTCTCCGTGCTGATATTGACTATGCGCTTGCAGAAGCTCATACCAAAGTAGGTGTTATCGGGGTTAAAGTGTGGATCTGCAACGGTGAGATTTATGGTAAAAGGGATTTAGCTCCCAATATTGGCGCTAAAAACGTAAAACCAAAAGCCGGTTTCAGGAAAAATAAAAGAAAATAATAGGGAACTATTGAAATCACTATAAAGAAATGTTACAACCTAAAAGAACCAAATTCAGGAGAGCACAAAAAGGTAAGATGAAAGGAAATGCTCAGCGTGGTCATGAGCTGGCTTTCGGTTCATTCGGGATTAAATGCCTCGAAGAAGTATGGCTTACCGGTAGACAAATTGAAGCTGCCCGCCAGGCTGTTACCCGTCATATGAAAAGGGAAGGCCAGATATGGATACGAGTATTTCCTGATAAACCCATAACCAAGAAGCCTGCTGAAGTAAGGATGGGTAAAGGTAAAGGAGCTCCTGAAGGATTTGTTTGCCCCATCAACCCGGGAAGAATTATCCTGGAAGCAGAAGGCGTACCTTATGATGTAGCTAAAGAAGCTCTCAGATTGGCAGCACAAAAATTGCCCGTTACAACACGTTTCGTTGTAAGACGTGATTATGTTCAGAAATAAAGATTAAAAAATTATCCGGATGAAGAATTCTGAGATCAAAGAATTGAGTACAAAAGAACTGAAAGAAAGGATTGATTCCGAAAAGGAATTGCTGGTTCGCATGCGTCTTAACCATGCCGTTTCCCCGCTTGACAATCCTCTTAAAATCAGGGATGCAAGAAGAAATGTAGCCAGGATGAATACTGAGCTTGTTAAGAGACTGTCGACAGAAAATATCAAAAGTTAATTATCTCACATGGAGAATACAAGACAATTAAGAAGAGAACGTGTTGGTATTGTGGTCAGCAACAAAATGGAGAAGTCCATAACCATTGCTGTGCATACAAAAGCTAAACACCCTATTTACGGTAAATTCGTAAACAAAACATCAAAATTCATGGCTCATGATGAGAAAAATGAATGCAATGTTGGAGATACCGTTAAAATAATGGAAACCAGACCATTAAGCAAAAATAAAAACTGGAGATTAGTGGAAATCATTGAAAGAGCTAAGTAATCATGATACAGCAAGAAAGCAGACTGGGAGTTGCAGATAACAGCGGAGCAAAAGAAGTTCTTTGTATCCGGGTACTTGGTGGAACTGGAAGACGCTATGCCTCCATCGGGGACAAAATAGTAGTCTCTGTGAAAAGTGCCGTTCCTTCAGGCGAAGTGAAAAAAGGATCCGTAAGCAAAGCCGTTGTGGTTCGCACAAAAAAAGAAATTAGAAGACCTGATGGGTCATACATCCGGTTCGATGATAACGCAGTAGTACTGCTCAACAATGTTGATGAGATGCGTGGAACACGTATATTCGGGCCTGTTGCGAGAGAACTGCGTGATAAATACATGAAAATTGTTTCACTCGCACCCGAGGTGTTGTAAATATTATAAAGATTATCCCAATGCAAAGGAAATTTCATATTAAAAAGGGTGATTTGGTGTTCGTTAACTCTGGCGAATCGA
>JAHEMS010000154.1 GCA_024643595.1 Bacteroidota bacterium | reverse complement strand
CTTATCTATATCGGTGATGGGGTTCACACTACAAAATAGAAGATTTTTGATGTCTCTTGCTATGCCAACCTCAGGTATTACTTTCAAAAATGCTAAACGGGTTATGCGACCAAACGAGCTCCCCGATAACTTTGGCAGGTTTGCTCTTGACGAAATTGGATCAGTGTGGTACTTGAAGATCGGTTTCGTTCTGTGCATGTGTAGGAAGTTGTTGAATCAACTGGAGTATGCTCGCAAACGTGCACGTCTGGCTTTCATAATCCAAGACCGGGAAATTGAAGCAGGAACTCCTGCCTGTCCATTTACTTCCAAAGTACTTACTCTGGTTTTTCGAGTAAAGACTAACTTTCTTTTGAGCCATTGAGCATCGCGAATGTTCTCCATAGAACTCTCTGAAGATGCTAACGCACGAACGATACGTGAAACCAGGGCAAAGACTTTGATCATACCCCATTTTTGCACGCTGTGGTATTAACAATCCCTGGGGTTACTTAACCATCCAAGCACAGCTTTATTATTTAATTCGTGATGATGGGTTACAAGTATCCATCGTTACAATTTTCCCATCACGATTAATTTTCTGTTGGTTGTGTTTTACCTGGTATTTCGGTTAGTCATGTCAACTATTTGCACGCAGTTATATCCCAATCTGATTGAAAATTTGTCCGCGCCCCGTTCATCCAACAAGCTTTGTATTTGTGACCTAAAGACCATAGTTTGAAGGCACTTTAAAGAATGCCAGTGGGAACACTAAGAGCAAGTTTATTCGTGTTTGTTTTTCTACCGTTTATCTTGTATGCACAAAATAAGCCGGGCACCGCTCTACACATAAAAAAGGCGCAAGGAAAAATTATCCTCGACGGCATATTGGACGAAGAGGACTGGAAGTCGGCACAGGTAGCTAAAGACTGGTTTCTGAATTTTCCTGTCGACACCATCCCATCACCGTTCCAGACTGAAGCCCGTGTGACATTCGATGATCAGAACTTCTATGTATCCTTCGTCTGCATGGACGATAATACCCCCGACCTGATCAATTCTCTCCGTAGGGATTTCGACTTTCCACTCAATGATAATGTGGGAATGAACATTGGCCCCTACAATGATGGCCTTAATGGATTTTTCTTTGCTGTTACTCCAGCAGGGGTGCAACGAGAAGGTATTATTTCTGGTGGTGGCGCCGGTGGCGATGCGTTCAACAGCGTCTGGGACAACAAATGGTACTCCACCGTGGTTCGATATGAAAATCATTGGATTGCGGAGTTCGCTATTCCATGGAAGAGTTTCCGGTACAAAAATGGATTAAAAGAATGGAACATTCTCTTTGACCGCTCCGATAAGAAAAGAAACCTCCGATCTTCGTGGATCCGCACACCCATACAATTCATGACCGGCATGTTCGCTTATTCCGGCAAGCTGATCTGGGATGACCCAATACCACCACCGCACCCCAACATTTCTTTTATCCCCTACATCGCCGGCAGCACTTCAAAGGATTCAGAAGTCACACCCGAGCAAACCCAATCAGAAGTTCAGGCTGGTTTTGATGCCAAGGTCGGGATCACTCCGTCACTTAACCTTGACCTGACTTACAACCCTGATTTCTCGCAGGTTGAAGTTGACCAGCAGGTGATCAACCTCACGCGGTTCGAATTCCGTTTTCCGGAGCGAAGGCAGTTTTTCCTGGAAAACAGTGATCTCTTCAGCCGTGCCGGGTTGCCGGAAGCAAGGCCATTCTTTTCAAGAAGGGTGGGGCTCGTGCGAGACTCAAGTGGACTGTATAGAAAGGTGCCCATTGTGTTTGGCGCGCGGTTGAGCGGGTCGCTGAATGAAAAATGGAGACTCAGTGTAATGAACATGCAAACTAAGAAAGAATTGAAACTTGGACTCCCGGCACAGAATTATTCCGTGGCCACGGTTCAACGCAACTTCTGGCGGCAGTCCAGTTTTGCAGTGACGTTCGTTAACAAGGAAAGCCTTCACGTTGCTGATGGAGATTCGACATTATACTTTCATGAAAGCATTTTCAAGCCAAAAGCAATCGGTGGCGACACCACTTTACAAAAGAATATCTTCAACCGGGTGATTGCTTTTGACCTTGAAATGTTAAGTATCAACAACAAGTGGCACAACAGCTCCTTTGCTGCGAGGTCATACGATAACTTCAGCAATTCAGAAAATATTGCAGCAGGCACTTACTTCGAATACTCCACGCGCCCCCTTTACATTCGGTTCAAGCCGACCTACATCGGGAAGAATTTCAATGCGGAGGCCGGTTTTGTACCCAGTGCCAATGTCTATCCCGGGCAGCTGAATATCCACGGTGGCATTACCTATCGTTTCTATCGTTCGCTTGGAGCACTCGTATGGATGGGTCCAAGCACATTAGTCAACCAGACGTACCTCCCTAATGGCATGCTTACCGACAGGGATTATCTGTTAAGCTATAGCTGGAATTTTCGCAATACAACGATCCTGGAATTATCGTACAACTACATATTCCAGAAGCTGCCCAAAGACTTCAGGCCAGTCGGGTCGGAATATTTGCCTTTCCTCATGGGGCAGGAATACAGCTGGAATACTGCTACAGCATCTTTCACCAGCAACAGCAGAAGCATCTTTAACTTCATGCTCAAGACGACCTACGGAGGTTTCTATAATGGAACCAACTTCAATGTCAACGGTCAACTCAATGTTCGCTATCAACCCTACGGAAACATCAGTCTTCAGTTTGACTACAACGATGTGAAGTTACAGGAGGGGTATGGCCAGGAGAAATTATTTCTGATCGGACCTCGTGTTGACTTCACGCTCACCGATAAGATCTTCCTCACTACCTATTTTCAGTACAATAACCTGTTGGACAACGTAAACCTCAACGCGCGCTTTCAATGGCGCTACAAGCCCGCTTCTGATATTTTCCTGGTTTATACTGAAAATTATTTAGCTAATAATTTCGCCAGCAAAAACAGGGCACTGGTATTTAAGTTAACGTATTGGTTGAACCTCTAAACTTGAACTGAAATTGAGTCGGTTGGAATTCCTTTGCCGCCCGCCATAACTTTGGTAATTATATCATTATTCACCTGCAGATCCACAATGATCAAACTGGGTGATGGTTGCTTCATAAACCAGCCTTGTTCTATTAAAAACCGATTTTTAGTAAGCTTAATTATATCATGAAGATAACATGCTAAAGGTCCTGCCGCCATTCCGGTTCCAGATTCTTCCTGTATTCCATATCTTGGGGCAAACATCCTTGTGCTGGCATCTCTATCTGCGCTATTGGCTTGTAAACAAAAAACATAATATCCAATTAAATCAAACTCCTCACTGAGTTGGGTTATTAAATTAAAGTCTGGGTTTATGTTTTTTAAAATTTCAGGACTTGCCACAGGTATTATTGCAAAAGAATTTCCAGTATTAACAATTGAAATTGGTGTGTTTGGGAGTAAATCATTTTCATGCAGACCTAATGATGTTAAAATGATATCCTTCTTTTGATGGAGGTCAGTATATCGGGGCACATTCTGTTGCATAAAGGCCATGTCGTCCTGAAGTAAAATAGCTCTAACTCCATCAATTGTTTCTTTGGAAGAATTGATCTTAGTGATCTTTCCAAGTTGAGCCAGGTAGGAAAACGTAGCAATGGTAGCATGACCACAATGCGCGATTTGCCTGGTTGGAGTAAAAAACTCAAGTTTAAAATCAGCTATCTGGGAGTTTGAAACAAAAGCCGTTTCAGACAATCCAATATTTTTGGCAATAGTTAATTTCTGTTCGTGACTTAAGTGATCTGCGTTAAGAACGACCCCTGCCGGATTTCCACCTTTATTATTATCGACAAATGCATTGATGATCTGAATTTCGATGTTATGAGAAACTTCCATTTTTGGATTTAATTAGCTTAATGGTATATGTTTACGATTCAAACTTAGATAGTGTTTTGTTAATTCCTCATGATGTTTAACATGATAAATGGTATTGAATAACATTTCCCTAAGTGTTAAATTTCCTAATACGGGGTGCGGTATTGCCAGGGTGTCGAGGTCATGTTCAGTAAAGTTATTAATCACCAAACATAACTGTTGTACCAGTTTTGTTAGTTCTTCACATAACCGATCTCTTTGCTCTATTCCAATGGTTTCAGGTAAGAATCGTGGAGGAGCGATACCACCTTCTTTTGTTTTTTCCTTGTACTGATTCATCAAGCCTTCATAAGAATCGCTCGGTCTGTTTAATCGTCCAAATTTTTCTTCAATACTTAAATTATCCATACCAAAAATTTTCACCAGCGGAGTAACGCAAAGAATTAAATGATTTAATTGTTGCCCTGCAGTCCATTTTTGCCGATGGCGAAACAAAAAGTTTTCATCGGAAAGAGTACCTATGTATTCAATAAAAGTGTTATAACTTTCTGAAAGTGCTTCCATGATTTGCTGCTTGTTCATGTTCGAATGGTTTAATTATTTTATGATTTCAGAGCTTCATTGGAGTCAGGATAGCGCAAAGTCAACGATCGCCTGAGCATGAATTTGTGTAGTGTTAAACATGGGAACAGCAACATCTTCTGGATAAATTAGCAGAGGGATTTCGGTACAGCCTAAAATAATACCTTCCGCACCTGCATGAATCAATTGATCAATAATAGTAAGATAGGCATCCTTAGTTGCTGATTTCAGTACACCGCGCCCTAACTCGTTTCTCAATGTCTCCTCAATGAAATCCCTATCCGTTTGATGTTTTGGAATGATGGACTCAATACCCTGTGCTTTAAGTTTATCTTTATAAAAATCCAATTCCATGGTATAAGTTGTTCCCAGCAAACCCACCCTCTTCAACTTTTGCATCTCAATGGCCTTTGCTGCCGCGGAAGTAATATGAATGAGTGGTAATTGTACCTTTTCAGCTACTTGGTCTGCAACAATATGAGCAGTATTGGCGCAAAGAGCGATGGCTTCTGCACCCGCTTGTTTTAGATTTTCCGCAGCATTTGCCAACAATTCAAAGGTAGCTTGCCAATTAAAGGCAGCATTGTGTTTTTGAAAATCATCAAAGTTGACTGAGTATATAATACATTCAGCAAAATTTAATCCTCCTAATCGATTATTGATCCCTTCATTGACATATCGATAATAGTCTAGCGTAGATGTCCAGCTGATTCCGCCAACGAGTCCCACTTTTTTCATGATGTTAGTATATTCAAATTTTGTTGCTGCAACCTATTTCAATCTACTGCTACAAGGTTTCCTTCCAGCACAATGACGGCTTCACCAGATATTGAAACTTTATTACCTTTTAGTTCAACCGTCATGACACCGGTGCGGTGTGAGGACTGGAATGCCTTCATTTTATTCTTACGTAATTTCATAGACCAATACTTGGCCAGGAATGTTTGTACCCCGCCTGTCACGGGATCTTCGTTGGTGCCGGCCCACGGCCAGAAATACCGGTAGTGAAAATCGTACGTTTCATTTTTTGAAGCTGCTGTTACTAAAACACCGTTGATATTGTCATATGTTTTTAATAACGCTTCGAAATCAGGATTTAAATTTGCCAGTAAATCACTATCATCTATTTCCAGCATCATGATTTTACTTTCCTTGCTAAATGATGTTTGCGTTATTGAAGATAACCCTAACGCCTTTAGCATAATTTCGGGAACTGTCGCTGCAATGGTATCATACACCGGAAATTCCATGATGATTTCCCGATCTGCTTTCCTGATCAATAAATCTATTTGGTTGGAAGTGATAAAGTGAATTTCATTAAGCGTGGTGTTTTTAAATAACACTTTTGCAGAAGCCAATGTGGCATGGCCACATAACGGAATTTCCTTTCTGGGTGAGAAGAACCGGATGGAATAGGTATCGGCTTTATCGGTTGCTTTCACAAAAGCTGTTTCAGAAAGGCCAAACTCCTGGGCAATCTTTAACATCACTTCATCACTGAGTTCATGCTCTACCAGGCACACCCCAGCCGGATTGCCTTTAAATGGTTCATGTGTAAACGAATCGACTATATATGATTTCATTCTTTTTTAGATTTATATTTAATTCAACTTGCGCACCACAAGAAGTTATATCGTGAATTTTTGTCTTGTTAAAATCTCGGAACATTCCCAAAGCCTACGGGCAATCTCTGTATTCCGAGACGCTGCTGTTGATTCTAATTTACGGGACTTCCCCTTCATTTCCGCGAAGCCGCTTGGTCCGTAAAAATCACCACCTTTGACATCCTTACCAATAGCGGCCATTACTACGGAGCGAGCTGCTTTCTCCGGGGAATGACCCATTATTAAAAAAAGAGGATTAAAAAACACCATTAATATCTTTGATGTATGCCGACCTAAATTGGTCTTTGATAAGCCGGGGTGTGCTGCAACGGAAATTACATGGCTGCCAGAACTTTCGATTCTTCTTTGCAACTCATAGGAGAACATGAGGCAAGCCAGTTTACTTTGTTCATAGGCTGCCGATTTTGAATATCCATTTTCGCTATTCAGATTTTCGAAATTGATTCTCCCTTTTTTGTAGACAGGACTGGTCAAAGTTACCACGCGTGCCATTGGCGTGTTATTTAACACCTCAAACAAAAGATTGGTTAATAAGAAATGACCAAAATAATTTACACCCATTTGACTTTCCAATCCATCTTCTGTTTTGGTAAAAGGTGGAACTAGTATCCCGGCATTATTGATCAGGATATCCAATCGGTTAAAGCGTGCCCTAAATTCCTCAACAAACTGATGAACAGCGTTGAGACTGTTAAGATCAAGATGCATAATTTCTACCTTTGCGTTAGGTACTTCATTGATTATTTTATGTTTAGCGATTTCTGCCTTAACAAGATTACGGCAAGCCATTACAACGATGATGCCTTCTTTTGCCAGGGTCATGGCAGTTTCATATCCCAAACCAATATTGGCTCCGGTAATGATTGCAATTTTCTGATCTATTAAAGGAATATATTCCTTATCCTGGTTCATACTTGTGGCTTATTTTAACTTATATGGTATTAGGATTTAAGAGAGCTGAAGGTTGGTATCTTCGTCTTCCCAAATAACAGAGCTGATTCTCCAGCCCTCATTGGTTTTAATGAATTGGAAAAGTTTATCTCCCTTCTGATGAAATGAAATGCCGTTAAGAATTCCACTTTTCTTATACGTGGAGTGCCGTTGGGCGATATGGTGCGCTATTATTGTTTCTTCAGCAGTTTCTTGTTCTTCAAATTCTGTTAGTGTGCCATCGGACAAAATTATCTTTCTGGGTTCAATAAAGGGGCTAAGATTATAAATGGTACATGTACTTTCCTTCATTTGGATAATCGTTGCTTCCGGAGTGCATAGTTGACGAAGTAAATACAAATCAGGAAGCCTGTTATTTGCGTTGCTGAATAGCGCAAAGAAAGAACTGGTAATTTTGTTTATGTTCAACTTGTCCAAGGAAAGACCATATACCAGTAATTTTTCGTTGTCTCTTTCCATTTCTCGTTCAATACATAGCCCCAGTTTTTCCAGCAATTTTATCGAGCTCGTGTTTTCAGGAATGGTAATGGCAAGTAGTTGTGAGTATTGATTAGCAAGTTGAAGACCTTTTATCACTTCATTAGCGGCCTCGTAAGCGTAACCGTAATTGATGAACTCGGGAAGAAAGGCAAAACCAATGTCGTGATGCTTTAAATAGTCACGTTTTATAAAAGTAATGATTCCAATCGGTCGATTACTTTCTTTTAATTTACATACCAGATAAAGAGAATTGGGATTATCCAATATCTTTTGAATGTAACCCATAGCTTCATCATGGGAATTGACGTT
>JAHEMS010000552.1 GCA_024643595.1 Bacteroidota bacterium | reverse complement strand
AAGCCACCTGGCTCCATACGCTATTCGTTATTTTGATGGAGACCCTAATGCTGACCCTTTCCGTGAAATACGTTATAATCTGGACCAATTGATTAACAATAACAATGAATCTCCTGCATTCTTAACTGAACAATTTTTTGCGAATCCTATGTCCCCATCCGTCTCAATGGGCGACACAACAATTCCTATTGTTCTTTATGAAGTAGCCGAGGTGTTGCCCCAATTTGCTTTAACTGACCTGGAAAGTCAACTACAAACATTCGACACCTTTCTAAGCATTTTATCCCCAACTGTAAGGCCAACGATCAGTGCTATTTTAAAGAAGGCGGCTGACCATACCACTCAACCCGATTGCAAAAAAAGGATCGAGCAAGCGGCACTCGATGTCGCGGAAGGTAAGAGAGCGGCACCTCCCTATAATCATGAAGATGCCATGAAAAAATATAAGGAAGAACACGACTCAAATTTTCCAACCCAGGAGTTTTGATATCGTTTCTATCGTTAAGCTATATTCAGCTATTCGAACTGGAAATCATTGATCCTATTTTCAGTGGTCCACATATTCATTCGTACAGTAAATAATTGGAGAACAGTTGAATGATCACGCATCATGATTATGAGTGTATTGGAGGGATGATGTTACTCTGTCATTAATTACCTACCTTTGCCCATCACTCCTCCAAATTCCCGTAGAAACGCGCTTTCTGCGTAGCCGCTCAAGGCGGATTCGAGCCAAGAGGCGTTTAAACTAAACGATACACGGTTTCCGTGAATCAACCAATTAACCAATGTTCGAAAAATTAAATCTCATTGAACCTATTTTAAAATCTTTGAAATCGGAAGGTTATACAATACCTACACCCATTCAAGAACAATCAATCCCTGTACTGCTGGAACGCAAAGACCTATTGGGTTGCGCTCAAACCGGCACTGGAAAAACCGCTGCCTTTGCTATTCCTATTCTTCAACTTCTTCATCAGGATGAACTTTATAAAAAAGGACCCGCTGGAATCAAATCATTAATCCTTACACCCACTCGTGAATTAGCCATTCAGATTGGAGAAAGTTTTGCGGCCTATGGCAAACTTCTGCGTATTCGCCATACCGTAATTTTTGGAGGTGTGCCACAACGTGCCCAAACCGATGCCCTGCGGGCCGGAGTTGATATTCTGATTGCCACCCCTGGTCGTCTGCTTGATTTAATGGATCAACGCTATGTTCGTCTGGAACAACTGAAAATGTTTGTACTGGATGAAGCCGACCGCATGTTAGATATGGGCTTTATACATGATGTTAAAAAAATAATTGGCCGAATCCCTGCAAAACGTCAGACTATTTTCTTTTCTGCAACAATGCCGCCAGAAATTTCAAAACTGGCCGATACCATTTTAACCAATCCGGTTCGAGTGGAAGTAACACCTCCTTCTTCAACGGCTAATACAGTGAAGCAGGAAATTTATTTCGTGGATAAAAATAATAAAAGGTCTCTCCTACTTCACTTATTAAAAGACGATGCCATCAATACAGCGTTGGTATTTACACGAACTAAACATGGTGCCGATCGGGTGGCGAAAGATTTGAATCGTGCAGGTGTTATGGCAGAAGCGATCCACGGAAACAAATCACAAAATGCAAGACAAAGGGCTTTAAGTAATTTCAAATCACAACAGACACGCGTCCTGGTAGCCACTGATATTGCCGCGAGAGGGATCGATATCGATGAACTGTCGCACGTAATTAATTATGAATTGCCAAATGTACCGGAAACGTATGTGCATCGCATTGGCCGTACTGGTCGAGCTGGAGCAAGTGGTATTTCAATTTCATTTTGTGATGGAGAAGAAAAGGCATACCTGAAGGATATTCAGAAATTGATTGGTAAATCCGTACCGGTTGCTGAGAACAATCCTTATGCCATGAGCAATGTTTCACTGGGGAATTCTTCCGAGACACCTCAATCTCAAAATCAAAACAGCTCACAAAGAGCACGCAGATCAGGAGGATTTAAGTCAGGTGGATTTAAGAGATCATCTTCATCCAACTCCCAATCGACCACCTCTGCTACCAGAAATTCCAATTTGTCATCTAAATCATCGAAGTCAAATCATACAGCCTCATCATCCCGTAGGCCGAGCAGAGATTGGAGAAGTATTTCTAGTG
>JAHEMS010000153.1 GCA_024643595.1 Bacteroidota bacterium | reverse complement strand
ACCATAACCGGCACTCCGCCAACGGTATCCCTTACCTGGTGATGGTACCCAATGATTTCAATGGGATATGCCTTCGCTTCATTATTGCGAAAGACTCCCAATACCAGGACACGCTCATCCACTTTGTTACCTGAAGCTTTTAGCAGGATTTTATTCTCTGGTTGATAAAACATTTTATCGGCCATTAACCGGAAATTGATGTTATAGATTACCAGTAGCAGGAAGACAACTAATACAATGACCGTCCACCGAATGGACGACTTTCCGTAACGAATCAATTGAAAGACCGGGTATGCCATCAAAACTATTCCTGCAATCCTAAATGCGAGAATATACCGATGGAGAAAGTAAGCCACTTCAATGACATTATCCTCCTGGCTTCCTGGAAAAGGCGTAATGAAATAGATCCTTGCTACTTCAACAGATAAGAGCACAAAAATTCCAAGTATAAAAAGGAATATTTTCATTGAGCAGCAAAGTTGATTGCCTTGTCGATCAACAATTCTATTTCTGTTTTTTCGGATTCAAATTGCTGGTCTGTCCAGTTGAATCTTGTTTTAAAATCCATCAATACCGGAATTAGTATTTCATCAAGCTGCGGGCGATTAAAATAAAGTAACCCAGTTCGCCTAACCAAAAAATCAGACGGCTTAATCACCATTTCGTTTTCCAGGCAAAATTTCAATTCAGCAATTTTTAAAGCTACTAATCCGGAATTGTTATCCATTCCTTCCAGTCTTGATAAAATTGAACTGCATTGTTTACCGTAATTATGGACGAGGTATGACGCTTGCTCTTCTACACCAAACAGGCGCAACCGAAATGCTACAGTGGCGATATATTCGTTTACCTCTTTATTGTTTTTAAATTCCGATCCAGTAAATAATATTCGCTCCGTTTTACAGGGGATAAACTTTTCTTTATAATATTTCTTCATCACCAGATCAACGATCCGCTCAGCCATTTTTCGATACCCTGTAAGTTTACCGCCCGCGATAGAGATCAGACCACTTTTGGATTCAAAAATTTCATCTTTCCGTGAAAGCTCAGAGGCTGATTTTCCATCTTCATGAATCAAGGGCCGCAAACCTGCCCAGCTGGATTCAATATCGGTAAGCGACAGATTTACGCTGGGAAAAGTACGATTCACCGCATTGATGAGGTATTCAGCATCCGCTTTTGAGGTATACACCTCATCAATATTGCTTGTATAGTTGGTATCCGTTGTGCCAATATAGGTAGTGCGGCCGCGAGGAATGGCAAAAATCATACGACCATCTTCTACATCAAAATAAATTGCCTGGCGCACTGGAAATTTTTCGTGCGGCATTACCAAGTGAACTCCTTTAGTCAGCTGAAGCCGCTTTCCTTGTTTCGATTTATTTATATCACGTAATGTATCCACCCATGGCCCCGCCGCATTGACCACCACTTTTGCATTAATAGGAAATTGTTCTCCAGAAATTTGATTCAATGTCCTGACTCCCGTAAGAATGCCATCACTATAATAGAAATCAACTGCTTCACAATAATTGGCAACATAGGCGCCTGCTTTTACTGCCGTCTTAATAATCTCCATGGTAAGGCGTGCATCATCAGTGCGATATTCTGCATAGATGGCTCCTCCCTTCACATCCTTCGGTTCAAGAAGAGGTTCTTGTTTGAGTGTTTGATTTCGGGTGAGCATTCGGCGCTGGTCTTCTGCTTTTACACCCGCCAGAAAATCATAGAGTTTCAAGCCGACTGAAGTGAGGATACTTCCAAAGCCGCGATTCTCATATAAGGGTAACAACATCTTTTCGGGGATTACCAGGTGTGGAGCCAGCTTATGAACCACAGCTCGCTCGCTTCCTACCTCCTTTACCAGCCCAAATTCCAGTTGCTTAAGATAACGAAGTCCTCCGTGGATTAATTTCGTTGAGCGACTGCTGGTACCAAACGCAAAATCATTTTTTTCAATTAGCGCAGTTTTTAGTCCACGCGAAGCCGCATCTAAAGCAATACCCGCACCAGTGATGCCACCTCCAATAATCAGTAGATCAAAAGAATTATTAGCCAGTTTCAGTATATTTTTTTCGCGGTTCAAACTTTAAAAGTTAAGATCAAAAACTAATTGTACTAATTCGAATGTGCGATTGGAATTTTGATCTAATTGTCAATCCAATTCATAGTGCGCTCCACAGCCTTTTTCCAACCCTTGTACAAATCTTCCCGTGTACCTTCATCCATCAGAGGAGAAAAGGATTTTTGAATACTTCTATTTTTAAGGATGTCTTGCTTTTTCCATAATCCGATTTGAATACCTGCCAGGTATGCCGCACCCAATGCAGTGGATTCAATAACTTCAGGCCGCTCTACTTCGGTACCCAGGATATCAGACTGAAATTGCATCAGAATATTATTGGCACAGGCGCCTCCATCCACCTTCAGACTTGCCAGCTTAATGCCGGCATCTTCTTGCATGGCATTGAGGATATCCTTTGTCTGGTAGGCTAATGATTCCAGTGTTGCTTTGATGATATGATCTTTTCCGGTATCACGCGTTAACCCAAAGATGGCACCACGTGCGTACATATCCCAATACGGTGCACCCAAACCTGCAAAAGCCGGTACTACATATACTTCATTTGAGCCCAGCGCTTTCGCCGCAAAATATTCTGAATATTTTGATTGGTCGATGATATGCAGACTATCACGCAGCCATTGGACTGCTGCCCCGGCAATAAAGACACTTCCCTCCAGGGCATATTCAACTTTTCCATCAAGACCCCAGGCAATCGTTGTTATCAAACCATTCTTTGATTGTTGAATGGTAGAGCCTGTATTCATTAACATAAAGCAGCCGGTACCATACGTATTCTTCGCCATACCTGGCTCAAAACACGCCTGACCAAATAAAGCAGCCTGCTGGTCACCGGCTACACCGGCAATAGGAATCGCTACACCATCATAACTCCATGTGCCGAATAAAGATGCCGATGGTTTTACTTCTGGCAATAACGAACCAGGAACATTCAACTCCTTCAGCAAAGATTCATCCCATTTCAAATCACGAATATTATAAAGTAGTGTGCGTGATGCATTGGAATAATCAGTTACATGTGATTTACCATTGGTGAGCTTCCAGATCAACCAGCTATCAATCGTACCAAAGGCAAGTTCGCCATGCTCTGCACGCTTTCTTACTCCGCTTACCTTGTCCAATATCCATTTCACCTTTGTCCCAGAAAAATAAGAATCAATTACAAGTCCGGTGTTTTTTCGAACATAATCAATTAGTCCTTTTGATTTCAACTCTTCACAGATATCCGCAGTGCGTTTGTCTTGCCAGACAATGGCATTATATACCGGTACACCCGTTTTCCTATCCCAGATAACCGTTGTCTCCCGCTGGTTGGTGATTCCGATAGCTAAGATGGAGTTTGCCTGAACATTATTTTCTGTAATCACTCGTTGAAGTACACCCGATTGTGTACTCCAGATTTCTTCCGGATCATGTTCTACCCATCCTGGTTTTGGAAATAGTTGACTGAACTCTTGCTGGGCAATACCTTTTATTTCTCCTTGTTCATTAAAAAGAACAGCGCGTGAACTGGTGGTTCCCTGATCAAGCGCGATTATATATTTGGTTGCACTCATGGATGCTGGTTAATAAATGAATATTTCAGTTTCATGATTAGAATATGATCTGGTACAAAACAGCGCCAAGAATACCACCGGTTAGAGGACCCAGTACGGGAATCCACGAGTATGCCCAATCAGAAGATCCTTTGCCATGGATGGGCAATAAAGCATGCGCGATGCGCGGTCCAAGGTCTCGTGCCGGATTAATGGCAAAGCCGGTGGTGCCTCCTAAACTCAAACCGATAGACACAATGAGTAAGCCAACAACGAGTGGCTTAAGTCCATGAGTGAATTCATTCACACCAATAAACAGTATAGCAAATACCAGCATGGCGGTAGCGATCGTTTCACTGACAAAATTTGAAAACGAATTTCGTATTGCAGGTCCCGTGGCGAACACGGCTAACTTCGATGCTTCATCGCTGGTATTCTTCCAGTAAGGTTGATAGAAAAACCAAACCAATACTGCTCCCGTAAACGCACCGGCTATCTGCGCTGAACAATAACCGATTACGTTAGCCCAATCAAATTCACCGATCACGGCCAGGGCAATAGTGATTGCTGGATTTAAATGTGCACCACTAAATTCGCCAACCGCGTAAATAGCGAAAGTCACCGCCAGGCCCCAGGCAATACAGATGGTTAGCCATCCTGCATTTTCTGACTTGGTGCCTTTTAAGACGACACCGGCAACAACTCCTTCACCTAATAAAATGAGAAGCATCGTGCCAAGAAATTCTGCGAGGTAGATATTCATACGTAATATTTTAATGAGCGCTTCCGCCAAGGGAAAGTTCTTCTGTTGTTTTTTCTGATTTTATGAACAGTGTAGCCAATGCAGCCAATAGTAATAAGATACCAGCAAATAAAACTGCATTACCAGAATTGTTATTCAAATAGTTCTTCATGATATATCCAAAGGACAAGCTTTGCAAAATCATAGGCACCACAATCATCATGTTGATGATGCCCATGTAAACGCCATATCGCTCTTTTGGAATTTTGCTAACTACCAGTAAGTAAGGAATTCCCATCATGCTCGCCCAGCCAATTCCAAAACCTGTGATGGCAGGAAACAACAGGTATTTATTGCCAATCATAGGGAAAATCATGAACCCGATACCGGCCAAAACAAGACACGTAAAATGTACCCACTTTGGCGATGATCTGCGGACAAACCAAACGAGGGCGAAAGCGGAAAGAAAGGTAACAATGTTATACCATCCATTTACAAGACCCGCCCAACCCACTGCTTGCTCATATAATTCCTGATTTTGGGCAGGGGTTGTATTCCAAACCGAAAGAGCAATACTCTTGGACGAATTTTGCCAATAACAAAATAATGCATACCACTGAAACAAATATACCAGGGCCAGTTGCCACATTACTTTGGGCATGTCGATAATCGCTTCAATAATTTCAATATTCTGAGCAAATAATATGCGCGTAGTGTTATTAGCCTTAGCTGCATTAAGCACCTTATGAAAGAGTGATCTTGAAAAAATCGAAGGTAAAATCAAAAGAATAAGTAATGCATAAGCAATGACAGAAGTTATCATAGAAATAAAAAACTGAAGCACGAGGTGCGGTTGCCCCTCATTACTTTTTATAATCAATTTAATTTCTTCTTCCGTAGGCGCAATCTCCGGAGTGGTTCTCATACTCCACCAAATGGTTCCGATCGAGCAAACAGAACCTAAAAAGAAAGAAGCAAATACCCAATTAGGAATTGCCCCGGTTTTGCCAATGATGAGTAATGGAAAAACAAACAAGGAGACGTTCGCGAGCGTTTGTCCTAATCCGGTAAAAAAACTTTGTGTTTGAAACCCGGTGGGTCGCTGATCGTCATTCAATTTATCAGCAATGAAAGCACGGTATGGTTCCATCGCAGTATTATTTCCAACATCTAAAATCCAGAGTAATCCTGCCGCCATCCACAATGCACTACTGAATGGATAGAAAAATAAACAAACACTACAGATCATTGCTCCGACAAAAAAATAGGGCTTGCGTCTGCCAAATTTAGGACTCCAGGTTTTGTCGCTCAACGCGCCAATGATCGGCTGTATGAGCAGGCCAGTTACCGGACCTGCTAAATTTAATAGTGGTATCTCGTCAGGGCTGGCACCCAGAAAATCATAGATAGGATTAACTGCACTTTGTTGTAAACCAAAACTATATTGAATGCCGAAGAATCCGACATTCATATTGATAATTTGCCAGAAGGTTAGGTTGGGTTTTTGAATCATTGTCTGTTTGCTGTGAAGATAGGAAATACAGACAATTTGCTCCGAAAATGGAGATAAATTTTAACGTAAAATCGAACCTGATTTTAGGCTCCCTTATTTTTTCTTGTACGTATTCTGCTTTTGATAAGCTCGGCCAACTCAGCACCCTCCTTTACTCCTTCGGTACAAGCCGGCATATAGTGAATTCCTCCATAAAAGCGGCTTATTGCTGCCTCATCAGATGCATGTTTGAATGACGTATAACTGCGCGGACCCATTCCAAACTCTAACTCCGTTGAATCAGTAAAAGCAAAGTTATCACCATACGTATCGGTTAACGCCACCCTGGCGGCAGCGGAAATTACACTATGTCCACTCGTATATTCCGGGAACGGAGGCGTTTGTAAAAGAGGCACCCAATTTTCATCGATATATTGATTAATATAAGTTTCTGGCCGAATCAGTACGCTTCTGTATTTTTCATCCCAACAACTGATAAAAGCATCTGCCAATGAAATCGATACGCGCACGTAAGCATCAAGCGACTCGACCATGGTAGCTTTTTTATGGCGTGATGCTAAAGCCGTGATATTGATCCAATGACCTCCGGGAGAGATCTTTTTCGTGGCAAACATAACGTGACCCTTGACATTCATGGCAAACGGATTACAATCCCAGAAGGAAGCAATCGTACGTTGTTCGTCAGTCAGGTTTACTCCCACTTCGTAAACTTCCATTGCTTCTTTGTAAAACTGGCTTTTCTTATCAGTGGAAAAAGCAGTGGGAGGCAAAGGCTTGAACTGCTGAGCGGAATCAATTACAAAAGTTCTTATTTTATTCCAATGAGGTTCAATGGCATCCATATAAGCTGGCGGTGTTGGTTTCCAGGTGGATGGATCATTGACAATGGTGTACTTGGGAAACGACCGTGATTGCTTATAATTATCTTCATTTGACCATTTCAGAATATGGTCCGCTACCTGATCGCCATAGGCTACTGACCGTTCAAACACCTCATCGGGTATACCGGTCGAATGGAAATCACTCATGACCTGACTATAATATTCGTCCAATTTATCTTCTGAAAAAACAAGCGCACGTCCTACTTTTAATATGGCCTCAGTTGCTGCCAGTTCAAAGCAATATTCTTCACCGGCATTGGGCTTTGGGGTTTCGGTTAATCCATGTAGTTGACCTGCCAGTGATATGTAATTATCCTCACCTGGAATCAATGCTTCATAACCGGCAATGCTTACATACGCATAAATTCTTGCTGCCACCGGGGGAGAAAAAATATCATGCACAATAATATCTGTAACCTTTTTTATTGACTGATGAGCATATTCAGGATCCTGAACTTTGGTCTTATACTCTCCATTATTGGATGAACAAGAAAAAAAAACCACGAAAAGCGCAATCAATCCAATCCGATACATATTTTTTTATTATCCTTATTTAACACAAAGGTAAAGATTGTATTTCAGTGTTAAATGACTTTTATCACTTAAGGTTCGTTTTTCTTGAAGGTTAATACCGATTGGTTATTCCTCGCAACAAAATAAATAAGATCACCGGAATTTGCCTCCTTTAATATTCCTATATCCCTTCCTTCGCCCAATACTACAAATCCCGACTTATCAGGACGCATAGGCGTAAAATTTCCATTTCCGCTCCCCATTAATACCAAACCTACACCGGCATCATAAGAACCAAAATCGGGTTGGGTGGCACTGATATTACCACATAGTAAAATATCAAGATTTCCATCTTCATTTAAATCTATTGCTTTAATGGCATAAATTGGAAAATATTGCGCCTCCCTTGGTAACGGTATAACTTCAAACTCTCCGTTGTTATTCTTTAGAAATGCGGATTGCAGTTGTTGAACTTTCATAAGCGCGGAATTTCCCTTTTGAATTGGGGTAATAATGTCTTCCAGTTTAACATCGCGATAGTCTCTATAGTGAACAAACT
>JAHEMS010000152.1 GCA_024643595.1 Bacteroidota bacterium | reverse complement strand
TCCCATTGATTATTATTTCGCTGCTGCCAGTTGCCGTCTGTCTTTTTCTGATAGACGTTTCCCTGCCTATCGGCGATCACATTATTTGGATTTCTTGCAGCGTCACGTGTTGCTGGTTGTTGGGTGGTTTTCCCTCTATCCAGGTTCTGATTGTTACCGTTGCGGGGCACTGCTTTATTATTGGCATTCACATTTCCACGCTGCGTGTCACGGGTGGCTACGCCTTTCCTGTCATTATAAATATTGTTGCTGCGACCCCTATTTATATTAATATCCCCGGTGTTGATAATTGTGTTCCCTCCACGACCATAATAACCTCCGTGGTGGGGGGGGTGATAAGGCGGTCTATACATCGGAGGGCCCCAATAGCCTCCACCACCATAGATGCTCATGTGAAAGAACCCTGCACTGTAATGAAATCCCATGCTCCATCCCGTCCACGGATTATAGTGCATACTAAAACCATAGGTTACCGGCCTCGGATAATAGTAGGGACCATACCAGGGATTATAATAGTATCCAGTACCATAAACCACCGTAGGGCCATACACATAACAGCCCATATACCCTGGGGTATATCCTACATATACATATTCAGGAGTAGTGTCATAGATGTATACATACTTAACATTATACGCGCTGCTGCTTGCCGGAATCTTATCGACTTCAGAAGGCCGATCCGATGAAACCACCCACGGCCCCTTGGCAGAGGCGGATTCAAACCACACCGCATTCTCTACGCAATAATATTTATTACCCGATTGCAGCACAGTGCTGCTTGTATTCATGGCCACCAGTAAACTGGTTCCTTCAATCTTTTCAAACTTAGGTTCTCCATCATATTTAACCGTACACGTTGCCGATTTACGATCCACTTTCGCGGTCTGAGGAATCTGCGCATCCATCACTGCTTCTTTAGCTGCCTCTGTACCAGCTACACTAGATAGCACATTATCTTTCGGGGTGCCTTCCGGGATTTTTTGAAAGTCGGTTGGAAGTTTATCCGATGAAATAAATTGCCAGGGGCCTTTCATTGCTGATGCATTGTACCATCTTCCTGTTATTAACACATAGTACTTCTGCTCATTGATGTCCATAAATATTTCATCCTCTGAGTTGCTCATGTATAACAGGTTCGTGCCTTGTATGGAGGCAAACACGCCTGCTCCGTCGGATTGAATCAGCTCTGCTGGCTCGGTGCTAATGATGATTTCACGAGGCGTTTCATTTTCCTTGCTCTCCGTTTTTTCATCTTGTTTTTCCTGCTCCTTTATCTGTTGATCCAGTTGTTTTATGGAACCGGGAAGTTGTGTGGTGTTTTTCCATCCCTCTTTTAATGAGGTTGAAACGTACCAGAATTTTCCTCCTGATAAATAATATTTTTTATCCTCCGTACTTTGCACCATCAGGAAAGGCGTATTGATTACGCGCTGCATCTTGATTTGATCATCCATCTGAAGTTTAGGCTCTCCATCGATGAGCACCAGGGTAGACGCATTGGTCGTATAGATCACTTTTGGTGGATCATTTTTCAACTCATCGGAAACAACCCCGGTTTCTTGTTCGATGGTGGCGATTAACGCATCCATCGAAATTTCCAAATTCCACTTAGGAATTTCTGACTCCAATAATTTTTTAAACTGAGTAAGTTTTTCGCTATCACTTACATCCGGAAATTTGACATCCGTAATTTTTATACTTTCCATGGTTGCCATTCGGCTATCACGATCGGTGAGTAATTTTGCCTCATACCATACTGCACCAAAGATGGGTTCATTGCCTGCAATTTCTCTTACTGATACAGCAGCCCTCCCGATAAGCACACCATCTTTTAGGCTTTCTGGTTGAGGTTGATACATAATTATTTTTCCTCCCTTCTTGGTTTCCAGGGTCCGCGGCCAATCACTCTGGGCATTCGCGAAAATTGAAATCAACAGAAGAATTAACAGAACAAAAGAATTTTTCATAATTGAAATTTACAGGTGTGCAATTTAAAACTATTTAGCGACTAATCTGTTTAGAGTGACAGCAACCAATCCCAAACATCAATCCAAACATTTAATGACGATGATCATTTGATTTTGGATCCTCACATAGAAACTTGACTGCCTTTAGTTAAAGGTGCTATGATATCTTGACGGGTCAATTAATAATTCTAAATTTGCAGCGATTTTTAAAAATTATGTAACTATGAAACGATTCTTTAATAAAACGTGGTTTTTTGCCCTTTCAGTAGCACTCCTTGTAGGTTGTTATCCGGCAGGTCCTGATTATGTGGAAGATCTGGACGTAGTGTATACTTCATTCAATAAAGATTTTGACTTTCAAAGCAAAAGCACCTATTCCTTGCCTGATAAAATTGTTATTGACGTTCAAATCGATAAAAATGGCGATACCACTATTGTTTACATGAAAGATAAATACGCCCAACAATACCTTGGCACGATTGATAGCAATCTGCAGGGATTTGGTTGGACAAAAGTTGATATCGACAAGAAGCCCAGCGTGGTGGTAACCCCTGCAGCCATTGAAACGACTAACTTTTATTACAGCTATTGGTATGATTGGTGGTATGGAGGTTGGTATCCCGGCTGGGGATGGTATTATCCACCTTATTATTCTGTCAGTAGTTATAAAACCGGAACGTTCATTATAACCATGGCAGACCCTAATGAGGACAATCCGATCAACAAATCGAAAGCTGCCTGGATTGTTGCTATGAATGGTCTCTTGGGATCGAACGATCAAAGTCGCGCTGTTAAAGGGATTAACCAGGCTTTTACTCAATCACCCTATTTGAAAATCAATTAATGAAAATCCACATGAAAAAAATATTATTAGCTGCGTGTGTGTTATGTTTAGGCGCAACGGGCTTGGTTAACGCTCAAGGCAATACAGTAACTACGGTAACTTATTCTATCGCTTTCCCCTCCGCTGACCTGAAAGATTATATTGGGAAAACCAGCTTTCGAGGTGTTAATCTGGATTTCCAGAAAATGGTGCAAGACAATATAGGCGTTGGGCTAAGTGTTGGCTGGAATGTGTTTTATCAGGATATGGGGAATGCTACCTATACGATTGATAATATTTCTCTTACTGGTAAACAGTATCGCTATAGTAATCATATTCCCGTATTGATGAGTTCCACTTTTCAACTCAAGCCAGGGGATTCGATGAATCCATATGTAGGCCTTGGAGCTGGAGTGACTTATTCATTGAGAAATACAGATATGAATTTGTATACCCTGGAGCAGGATGCCTGGAATTTTACCGTACAACCTGCAGTTGGTGTTTTAATTGAAGCTTCTGATGTTACTCGCGTGAACATAAGCGCACGCTACAATCATGGCTTTAAGGCGGGCAACGAGCTAAAGAACGCACAATCTTATTTTTCTCTTAACTTAGGGTTTACATTCGGAGATTAAAATCTATCCTGAGACAATTAAATGAGCTCCGAATGATCGGGGCTCTTTTATTTTGTTCTTACTTTTAACATCAGAAGATTTAAATTCCATACGATAAATTGAAAATCTTAATAGCACTAATATCTCAATGAAAAAACCACTGTTTATATGCTTTTTCCTGCTTAGCTCTATGATTAGTGCAAAGAGTCAGATATTAATTTCATTACTTTTAGGTGATAAGTTAAATAACCCAAATCTGGAATTTGGAATTGATGGTGGGCTCAATATCATGTCATTACAAGGTGTGGAGGGCTCAACTTCAAAAACTGGTTTTAATCTTGGGTTTTATTTTGACATTAAAACAAAACATAAGTGGATACTTCATACCGGAATAATTGTGAAGTCCCCTATGGGAGCTGCAGGAATAACGCCTTACCCATTAAATAATCCAGACCTCGATAACGCCTTTGCTGGCGGAGAAGTAAAACGCAACCTTAGATATTTCAATTTACCGGTAATTATAAAGCGGCCGTTCAAAAACCAGTTCTATGTGGAGGGAGGACTTCAATTTGGATTGTTAGCAAAAGCCTATGATGAGTTCACACAAAAAATAGATAAACCTAAAGACCTAAACTATAAATTGTATAACCGTTCCGACTACCATCCATTGGACGCTGGCTTAGTGGCCGGTGTTGGCTACCGGTTAATGAAAGGAAACGGAATGAACCTTGGCGTTCGGTATTATTATGGATTGGTAGATATAACTTTAGCAGACCCTGATGTATATAATCGTTCACTTTATCTGGCAGTTGGTATACCTATAGGTGCTGGTAAGGCTAAGTCCAAAGAATAGAAATCCTTTTACTGTAACATGGCCTTCCCTATATTAAATTAAATAACGTACATCATGTTCAATAAACTGCTTAAAATTCGTAACCTATTCATCGTTGCAGTAATTTTCATATTACTCAATTCAATGTATTTTCTTACCCAGGGAGTACTTCACAGTATTCATGGATATAGGGATGCTTTTAGCCATGGCTTTACAGCAGATTCCACAGTAAGACCTGGAATGAGTATGCTTGAAGCACTTGACTCGTTTATGGTAGCTTTCGTTTTTCTGATCTTTGGATTGGGAATTGCCAAATTATTTATATTCAATGAAGCGTCTGACTCCGATCTTCCATCCTGGCTTAATATTCACGACTTTAAAGAACTTAAGATTTTGTTATGGGAAACTATTCTTGTTGCCCTTGTAATTTATGCGCTTGGTGATTTTGTAAAGAATCCTCCTTCATCATGGGAATCGCTCCTTCAGCCACTTTTTATCCTCATTCTCACCATCGCACTTTTCTTCATGCGTGATAAAAGTCATTGAGTGAATTTTTCATTCGGGAAATAATAATTACCAGTTAATAAACCGAGCTCTGCCGAATCGGGGCTCTTTTATTTTACACCCATCCCTGAAATGAAAAATTCCACAGGTCACTACCCGCCAGTACCTTCCGTTTTTACTGGTTTTGATTTTCGCAAAAAATGTTTCACGCGGAAGCGGAAAATGTTGTCGGTGGATTCAAATTGGCTATCAATCCCATTTTTTGAATTTTGAAGCATGTAAATAAATTCAAATCGGAAGGAATAGTTTAGCCGATAGCCAATGCCTGCTCTTAGTCTGGAGCGATTCGCAAAACGTTCGCCAACGTCATTGTTGGTGAGCAGGAACTCGAAATCCAAAATGCCATACCACATGTTATCCTCATAGTAATTTTTTTTATTGATCGGCATAAGTGATTCAAAACGGACTCTTGGTCTCCATACGGTTTCCCACTCTTTGGTTTCAAGGTTTTTGAAATTTCGCATCTCATAACGTAATAGCAACCTGGTTTGTATCCGCCTATTGGGGGTAAAGAAAATGCGTGTGCCCAGCATCGGCCTCACTTCAAAAGAATTATCCGTTTTAGTCTGGTTGGTATATGATAAGGTTAAGCCCGCCTGAAAATCAAAGCGCTGGTTAAGTGAATACTCAAGCGTGGGCGTATAGTCATAAGCACGCCATTTTTGATCACTCATAATCGTACTGTAAACCAATGCGTTTTCCAGATTAAATGAATTGGCAAAGGAATAATTGCCCATATATTCAAACCAGAGTTGTTCATCAACCTGTTGCCCCCTTACTTGTGCCGAAACCATCATCAGCGTTAAGATCAGATGGCCAATCAAAAACGTAAGTCGCATATATTATTTTCTTTCAAGGAACTTTGAAAACCCAATGCCGAATATCCAGCTATCATAAATTTCAAGCTTATTTTCATAATTGAAATTGAAACTTAATTCCCATTCATTGGGAAGTTCAATCCCATACTCCACACCGATATTGATCATATTAAAGCTTTCGTGCTTTTCAAGTTCCCTGCCGAATCCCGCTAAAAGTGTCCAGTTATTGGCTGGTTTAAATAAACCCATTGCACACATGGAGACTGGAAAGGATCGCTCGATAACTTTATTATCTCCCTGTTCTTCGATTTTGTATTGTTGCAAAACCAGATCATTGTGTAAGCCTATTGCCCACTTTCTGGTAAACCAGTAATCATAATTGAACCCCCAGGTAGGGACAACAAAAAATGTCTTGCCTCCATTTGCCTGATCAGCTGCCGGAATATGCGAGTTCGCCATCATCATCGTTAAACGATGAGGATAAAATGCTTCCTCTGATTTAGTTTCATCTGTATTTTGTGCCAATAAAGGAGAAGTGGCAAGACATAAAATCAAAATTAGGTAGCCTTTTATATTCATAGTAGATATAGTATAAATGATAATCCCATATAAGAACTGCTGACTTTGGTTTTTAATAGAAAGAATCAAATATTACTTATTGAATAATTCCTTTCTACTACTTTTTATAGGCGAAGCTTATAATTGCGCCAGCTACTTAAACCCATTGTAGCAACGGTCAAAAATAGTTAGTTATTTTCGGAAAAAGATGTGTCACGATCTCAGATATTGAATTAATTATAAATGGATAATTATTTTCCTGCCTTGTTTGTATCCGGGGTACGAAGCCATTAGTCTTTGCATAGGTTGTAACTGCTCTGATATGCGAGTAACAGTAACACCATATTTTCATATCAATTATCCAATAGCACGCAATTTATTACGTGTGAAGCTGGAGCAATATTATTTGGTTGTTATCCGGCAGGGCCGGATTATGTAGAAAATCTGCACGTTGTTGACACATCCTATGATGAAGGTTTTGACTTTCAAAGCAAAAGCACTTATTCATTGCCTGATAAAATTGTCATTGACGTCGAAATCGATAAAAATGGAGACACCACTATTAATCATGACGTTATCTTAAAACGTTTCTGTTGCCGCAAAATAGAAGCCGCTCGATTGATCACCAAAATCAATAGCGAGGAAGCACAGCAAAATATCATTATTATTCACAATCTTTGAATCCAGCTTTCAGATCGATATAAAAAATTATTTTTGTGTGATGACTCTCGCTCATCATTTTAAAAACATATTTCGTTGAGACCATCTACACCATCGGATTTTCCAAATAAACATTCCTCGATGATAAAAATCCGTTGTTCATTGTTGTGTTTATCATTTTTGGCTTTGTTAGGTGTCAATTTTGATACGAGTGCCCAGGATCTTGATCCAAGGGCCTACGCTAAAGTTCCTGTAAAAGGCACCTTGTTCATTTCAGGATACGCCTACTCCCAAGGTGGGGTACTTACGGATCCTACATTGCCTCTAGAGAATCTAAAGGCAACCGTACAGACAGCCTCTATAGGCACAGCACGTACATTTAGTCTTTTTGGGCACACCGCTCAGGCGTTAGCAGTGCTGCCATATGGATGGGCACATGGCACCGCATTGTTTAATGGCCAACCTCAGAGCGCAAGCCGTTCAGGATTTGCTGACATGCGATTCCGGTTATCCTTGTTATTGCTTGGTGGCAAAGCACTCTCCGTAAGTGAATACGCCAAAACACCTCCAGGTCGGACTTTGCTGGGCACAAGCCTTACCGTTGTATCTCCCACAGGGCAATATTTTTCTGATAAACTGATCAACCTGGGTACCTGGCGATGGTCGTTTAAACCCGAACTTGCCCTATCACAAATGATCGGTAAACGCTGGCTGCTTGATTTTTATACCGGTGTATGGTTGTTCACTACCAATAATTCATTTTATCCGGGAAAATCCGTTCGCACACAAGACCCACTGGTTGCCTTTCAAACTCACCTGAGCTATAATATCAAACCACGTATGTGGGCGGCATTCAATGCGACCTTTTACACGGGTGGACAATCTACTGTAAACAATTCCATCAAGGACGACCGACAATCGAACTCCCGCCTTGGCGCTACGTTGGCATTACCAGTCGGTAAGCGAAACACGCTAAAATTTGCTTATAGCC
>JAHEMS010000151.1 GCA_024643595.1 Bacteroidota bacterium | reverse complement strand
TAACCGTCTGATCAGCGCCTGTATAATTGACGGTGTTGTTAAGCCCTGTTGGTGATAAAGTTGTAATATTGGATGTGCCTCCAATATTTAATACTGCATTATCACCCTGAACCAGGGTACCAGATCCTCCGGATAAACTGGTTGGTACGCTAAATGTTCCATTGTTGGTTAGGATAATACCCGCAGGCACATCAATACTTGGTATGATCAATACCCCATCAACTGACTGCGAATTTATTTCAAAATGGTGCAAGCCGCTTCCAGCAATAAAGATCCCATTATTCGTAATTCCATTATTAAAATGAATATTTTCATTCACATCATCATTGTCCCATGTTGCCCCGATTGAAACTGATACATGGCCTTCAAATGTTTTAGTGCCGCCCAAAGAGCTAAAATAAAGATACCCACTAGTGCCGTTTCCAACGGTTGTGGTCCCCTTTACCGTTATCGGCCTTTGAATCTCCAACGTGGTGCCATCACCGACCACAAGATTGCCATTTACAACAGTTACAACACCATTTGTATTTCCTGCCTTTAAATTGGCCGAACCACTCGTTGATATGTTGTTAAACTGCTGATCGGTACTCGTCCCACCAATCACTTGTTGTGTTACCCCACTTCCGTTAAAAGTTAATGTCCCTGAACCCGCAACAAAAGAGGCCAGGTCTTTGGTAAAATTACCACCAAGAGAAGTATTCGCTCCAGCGGTATATGATCCTGCGGTTAAAATTAGGTTACCTGAAATATTTACTGAGGCGGGAGCAACAAAATCTCCGGAGGTAAGGGTAAGTCTTGAGACTGTAAGACCCGTTACTGTCCCTGAAGTAGTAAGCGTTCCGCCTGTTTTAACAACATCAAACAGATCAAAAATTTGAGTGGGCAACGTTCCATCGATAACTTGTGAACCTGCACCATTAAAGATGAAATGACTTTTCAAATTCACTAAATCGAGGAAAGTGCCATAGTTGGTAAAATTTCCTCCGATGCTGACTTGATGAAACTGCAGTCCGTCCACACTAAAAGTACCCCCAATATTGATTAATAAAGCATCTGCAATATTTAAAAACCTGGCTCCATTAGTACCACCCGCACCCATAGTGAGCGTTCCATCGATAGTTAATGAATTACATGCCGCTGGGTCAGAACTTCCATTTTCCGTTCTAATAATAACGCTGGAGCCCGCCACAATGGTAACATTATCACCTATGGCAGGGACAACATCCCCAACCCATGTCAAAGGATCACTCCATTTGCCTCCTGTAATTTTACTGGAAATCTGAGCTTGCGTAACTGTTGCAATGGTGATGAAAGAAATTAGTAATAGTGAAAATCTCATCTTAAAGAAAATTAATCTGTTGGTTGTAGTAACATGCTTGTCAGACCCGAAATAAATAGAATTTCCCATAGCTCAAAAATTTAAACAAGACAAATAAAAAATACGCTGATACTAAAAATTATTAATGTTCAAAAATAGCCTATTGGTTTTACTTACCCATGATTAATATCAAGATAATACAAATGGTAAATCAAATCATGACCCAAAATTTTCAGTATGGATTGGTAGGTAAACACATTGAATATATTATTTGAAAGGATCTTTACCGTAAAGTCCAATTCGTTTTTCTGTATTTGTTTTTCTGATAAACATTTCGAGAAAACGTTTGTACAGTCTCTTAAACATTTTATCACGTTTAGAGGATTCATTTTTCGAAACTCGCCTTGTCGATAAATTCTTACCCATTTATTGGATAAAGAAATAATTATACCAATGGGAAAACTTTAACATTTAAATTAAAAAATGATAGTTTTTCGCATTTTTCTGTCCTAAAACGGGAATACCATTTCTTTAATTGGACCCAAAAAACTTAATAATAACGTCCTTTGGCGACAAATTCAGCAAAAAACTTACTCTTATAGGTAAATCATCGATTCTAAATGCCATCGATAAACTATTTCTATTTTCTTTGATATACTGAATTGAGAAAAATGGAAAAAAGCAACAAAACTACGTCTATAGTTGAAGCTCAGTCCAATGGTACTATTTCAGGCTATTTTGAACGAGCAGGCTCTTTCGCCTATATCGGCATAATGGTTCTCTTTTATGTTGCCTTATTTGCAATATTTAGTCTCTCTTAATAGGCTGAACTACGAGAGAGCGGAGGAGCTGGTGTAAAAACATCAGCTCTTTTTTGTTTTCGCTAATACTTCGCTGACAAATTGAACGACATCCGTACCATCCCATTCAATGGTTAACTTTACTTTTTCCTTTCTTTTTTCAATACTTTGCAAATAGGCTTTATCATAATAAGTCAGGAGTATATCTATAGTTGAACCCATATCTCCGCGGAGAAGATTTTCTTTTGCTTCGTTATAATGTTGTCCCCCCAGACGCTTAATAATTTTACCCATGATGGATAGAAATTCCTCACGATCCGCAGGGCCGTATTCATTAACCAGCCGTTGAATGCGAACTTCCTTAGCGACATTCATTTGAATCAGTGGGCTCTCATGCATGGTCTTCCAAAAGTCTGTTGGCAAGAATATTTTCCCAATCGCTATGGATTCATCCTCCACCCAAATTCTACGATTAAGATCCAACTTTAGAATCTCCTCAAATAAGTCATTTTGAAATTGCTCGGTGGTAGGTTGTGGTGGCATTAGCAAACCTCCAAAAGCAGAACCTTTATGATTGGCTAATTTTTCAAGATCAAGCACCTGCTCTCCCTGCTCTTTTAACGCCCGTAAAACTTCACTCTTTCCACTTCCTGTGCAACCTGTAATCAATACTATCCTGAATGGTTTTTTGAAAGATTCCAAAGCAAGTGTACGATACCCTTTATAACCACCCTTGACAGTGTGTGATTTCACGCCCGCCATTCCCACAAACTGGCTGAAGTAATTTGATCGCATCCCCCCACGCCAACAGTGCACTAACAATTCTTTTTCCATGGCAACCTGCTCCGCTGCATTAATAATATCCAGTAATCGTGGGCCGACCAACCTAAATCCGGTTCTTATTGCTGCTTTCTGACCTTCATGCTTGTAATCGATACCAACTTTAATGCGCTCATCATTATTAAGCAATGGTACGTTGATGGCTTTGGGAATGTGTCCGCTATTAAACTCACCCTCAGAACGCACATCAACAACTGGCAGTTGATTCCGTAATAAAAAAAAATCGTCTATGGTGATAATCATCATCCAAATTTCGTGAACGATAACCAAGTTAGCTAACGCAGCTGTTAATCATTAAAATTAATTGCGATGCTGGTGGCAATCCCAACCCGGAAACCATTTTCAAAATACTTGCCATCCCGGAAGGCAGCGGCAACCTCCAGTCTTAAAACACGTAATATGCCTTCCAGTCCATAGCCCACCTCCGTATAATTTTGTGAATACGGAGTTGCCAGGTAATTCACAAAAACATTTTCGCTCATTCCAAACATTCTGATTTTTGGAAGTCTGGTCGCCAAAAATTTTCGAAAGTGATAGTGCATGTTGGCAGAGAAATACTGATCGGCAGTACTATTTTGATAGTAATCCATCAATCGGAAACTTCCTACCGGATCGCTCATCGTTAAAAACGTGCGGTTTCCATCAAAATGTTTGAAGTCCATAAAATACATTTTATCGCTATTGATGAATTTTCCCGCTTGAAATTTCATGTCCAGGTTTCCCCTTATTCCAAACTTCAACATATGCCTGAATCCAATTTCGATCTGATCAAATTTCACTTCACTTTCGGCTAAACCGGTAATCCCTTTCCTGTAATTGAAGGATAGAAGCGGTGAAGTCCCCTCAACTCTTGATTTAGAACCGTTACGGATGCGGTACTTTTGCCAGGGTCTGGTTTCAAAACTAATGGAACCAATAAATGCCCGGTTAGGATCAAAACTGGTATTGGGTAATTCAAAATTGACAGGTGCATTGGGTGTATAGTCTTCCTTATTTGTTCTAAAAAAAGTAAAGTCAGTGGTATTTGATAATTCTGACCGTCTCGCCCAAGACCAATTGGTTCGAAATGTGTGCTTATCATTAAACCGTATAACATAATTCAGATCAACGAAATTACGCTCATAGATCTTCATCCAGTTATTTCCCAATAGCAGTGAAGACATTGTGTTTATAATCGGATGGATTGGATTGGATGCGTTAAATTGCTCTACATAGCGCCCACTTTCCAATGTGAGTCGTTGCTTTTTGAACCTATAATCCACCCTTATTTTGCCTGACAACAGTTCGCGCGAAAAAGCGTATCTGGCAATGGGACTAATTTCTAATCGAGAAGTTTCTGGTTTTTTAGTCTTGTCCAAAGTATCCCGCTTCACCCATCGTTTATAAAGACTAACCCGATAAATAAGATTAAATCCCTCCACCGTATTGAATCCTCCATATGGCACATGAATCCGGAAGTCGGAAGTCTTGCCCATTTTATAGGTATCCCCCACAATGATGTCATAGATCTGGAAACCATTTTTCCTTTTTTTATTGGACGACCGAAGTGTGTCTCCTTCATCACGCTTTCTCTCCACTTCTGTGAGACTATCATTGACATGATAACCTCGTTCTTCTTCTTTTGTAAGCGGCGTAGGCCGCATGTCAACCCAAAAGATGGAATCCATTTTATAAGCGAGTGAATCCACTTTATAGCTGGTTTCCATAATCACATCAGGATCCTTCTGTTCTTTTATTTCCGCCTTTTCATATTCTTTTACCAATTGATTCAATTCCTTTCTGGTAACCTCTTTCCCTTCATTCAATCGTTGTTGCAATTCCTGATTCTTCTTACTGAACTTCTGCTCAATTTTCCTGGCCTCCTCTTTCTGCACCTTCTCGTCGATCACCGTCATTTCTTCCACGACAAGTTCAGGGTTGAGTTTAATCTTATACTCTTTTACTGTGGCCAGGTATTGACCTTCGAACTCAAAGCCAAATACTTTTCCATCCACCACAAACTGCTGCGACACCGGTAACCAGGCCTTATCCTCGATAGGATTGTACAATTGTTTGATGTTGAAGTTGATTCCCATCTTGGTAGCTTTCAATTCCAAACTGTGTATACTCCACCAGTCCTCCACGATATAAATCAGGCCTTCAAAAACATTATCTCCACGCGAGCGAGGGGTTACTTTTATTTTGCTGATCTCATACTTCTGATCTTTAAATGATCCGAGATACTCGAAGCGATAATAGGAAAATGACTTTGGCGAAAGCGGTGAAACGGTCTCAGCAATTTCCGGCTGGTAGAAACTACCGAAGACGTATGCATTTGGTGCGGTATTTTTATTTCCACCATTACTATAAACGGCTATTACCTTTTCTTCAAATTTATTGGGCCGTGTATATTTTATTTCACTTACCGATTCAGAAATGAATACGCGGTCTTTTGTGATGCCCTCTTTTTCAAGCGCTTTTTTGGCAAGCCAGGGATAATCCTTTAGCTGGCCCTTCCCTTTGATATAAACTTTAGCGGAATATTGATCGATCTGCTGCGTGTGATAGTTAGCCTTCGCAATGGCTTTTCTCATGATCGTATATGCCGGGTCTTCCTTGCCTGCTTTTACGACCACATTTTGCAGCATCATCACATGCGTTTTCAGCGTTAAGTTGATTTCAATAAAATCGCTCCCCACGTCCACCACCCGACTTACTGATTCATATCCCAGGTATTGAAATAGTACATCATACCGGCCCGGGGGTAAGACCACCTCATATCGCCCTTGTTGATCCGATGCACTACCTGTTCCGGTTTGTTTAACAAAAATGGTCGCATAAGCTAAAGGAGTTCCGTCATCGGCTTTGATCACCCCACGTATTCCCCCCGCGTAAAGGCTTATGGATAAAGGGATCAAGGAAAACAGGAGTAAAATAATTCTCATTAACCACATAGACGATAATAAGCAGACCGAAGTTGTACAGATGAAAATAAATTACTGATAATAATGTTTTAACCGAATCAATTGCTCTACCGGCTCAGGAACGAGATAACGAATGGATTTATTATTTCTGATACAATTTCGTATGTAGGTTGCCGAGATATCCAGAAGCGGAGCATCAACTACTTTTACGTTTGGATGACGCTTTAGTTCGGAATTTGTTGCATGAGGTCGTTGATAAACATATAATCCAAATTGTTCCAAAATTTCTTCATGGTTTTTCCATTTGGAAAAATTCTCGAGATTATCTTCACCAAGAATCACCTTAAACTCCTTGTCAGGAAATTTCTCTCTTAGATAAGCTAAGGTGTGGATCGTATAACTTGGTTTAGTGAGATTGAATTCCACATCTGAAACTTCCAGTTTGTAATGGTCAGCCGTAGCGGCCTTCACCATATCATAGCGATCAAATTCATGCAACAATCCTTTGCTGAGTTTAAATGGGTTTTGTGGCGATACCACAAACCAAACTTTGTTTAGGTCAGTGTTTTCAGCCATGATATTGGCAATGATCATGTGCCCTATGTGAACAGGGTTAAACGACCCGAAAAAAAGTCCGATTTTCTGATGTGTATTCATTAAGGTCGAGCCTTAAACTGATCATAGAGTTCTTGTGCCACTTTCAATGACGCTTCCAGATCTTCATTCACCAGTACCGTATCAAATTTGTCAGCGAAGGACATTTCAAATTTTGCTTTGAAGAGTCTCCGCGAAATACTTTCTTCTGATTCAGTACCGCGTTCCAGTAAGCGTTCTCTTAGAATTTCAAGAGAAGGCACCTTGACAAAGATCGCCAGCGCCTTGCTTCCAAAATATCGTTTTAAATTGATGCCTCCTTTAACATCCACATCAAAGATAACATTACGGCCTTGCTGCCAGATGCGTTCTATTTCAGTCTTTAGTGTTCCATAAAAGTTACCGGCATACACTTCTTCCCATTCGATGAATTCATCGTTGTCAATTTTTTTTTTGAACTCTTCGGGCGTTAAGAAATGATAGTCTTTGCCATCCTGCTCAGTGCGGCCACGTCTGTCGCGGGTGGAAGCTGAAATTGAAAATCCAAGATCATTGTTATTTGCCAGAAGATGCTTTACGATAGTCGTCTTTCCAGACCCAGACGGTGCTGAGAAAATGATCGCTTTTCCAGCCATCAAGAAGATGTATTTTGACCAATTTGCATTTTTATCTGATCCACTAACCCGGGAGGAACAGGATCTCCACAGCACCTTGATTTTAGCAATTCCTTGATTGACATATCAAGACTATAAGACTTAAAACATGGCATACAAACATCCATGTGATTCTTAAAATAATGCTGCTGGTCAACCGTTGCTTCCCCGTCAAGAATAAGTTGAAGCATTTCCAGGCAAGTGGGCCTCTTGCCATCAGATAGAATAAAAGGATTGGAGAGTGGTGTCATAGGCTAAACATTTTTGTAACCCATTGATTTTGCATATTGAGCAAGTTTTTCTTTGAGTAAATTTCTGGCGCGATGAAGCCTGCTGCGTACGGTACCAATTGGTATATCAAGAATCTTTGCCATTTCTTCATATTTGAATCCTTCCAGGTCACATAATATAATTACCGTACGAAAATCCACATCGAGAGAATTTAAAGCATTGGAGATTTCGTCACCAATCATGTCTCTTAACGACTCTACTCTTAAATCAGGAGTGATTTGCCGATCCACATCCTCCGAATTGTAATACGTCTCTACCTCCTGGTAATCAACCTTTGAAGGCTCCTTCGTCTTCTTGCGATAGTCGTTTATAAAACTGTTTTTCAAAATTCGGAACAGCCATGCCTTGGCATTAGTTCCTTTTTGGAATGATTCTATGAAGCGATAAGCTTTCAGGTAGGTATCCTGAACAAGATCTTTCGCATCATCCCTATCAAGCGTGAGCCGATACCCAA
>JAHEMS010000551.1 GCA_024643595.1 Bacteroidota bacterium | reverse complement strand
CGGTGGGATCGAAAGGTAATGCAAGCAGTTCGTCTGCCTGTGAAGTCAGCAGTTTTTCAAAAGTTGCATATTCCTCTTCTGCTTTGGCGAAATCAGGTTTTGAAAGAAAATTCAACTCTTTCCATTGTGATGAAATCAGGTTCTCATCTACAAATGCTTCCTTGGGCCTTTTGATAAAAACTGATTTCAGTTTTAAATATTCAGATTGAAATGTTGTTTTCATAAAGACGATTTACTTCTAATTTTCAGATAAGCATAAAATGGTAATCCAGCCATCAACATGATGAAACCCCAATACACGGTTTCTTCACCGGAACCAACAACCGCCCACATGGAATACAAAAAAGCAAGTGAAGCTACAACCATCTTTCCCCAGCGTATTCCTGGTTTCTTTGCATCAATGACAAAATAAGAAACAATTGAAAACAGGTATGCCACCAGGCAGGTTAAAGTTCCCAATAAAAGAATAAACTTAAACGTATCTGCCAGGCTATGACTAAAGTTCATTCCAATCAGAATCGAAATCAATACGCTTCCAATCACAATACCGGCAGCCGGGGTTCCATTTTTGTTTTCTTTCGCAAATATGTGCGGGAATAAATTATCACGTGCTGCCGCCAAGGGCGTTTGGCCTTGTATTAATATCCAACCATTAAGAGCACCAAAGGTAGATATTACCGCGCCACCTGCCACCAGGTAGCGAGCTTTCTCTCCCCAAATTGAAGCTGCAGCATCAGCAAAGGGCGCTTGTGAATTACTCAAAACTGAAGGTGGTATAAGCCCCATCACAGCAACAGTGCCCGCTATATAAATAAACGTTGTCAAAATTGTTCCAATGATCGTGGCCCGCGGAATTGTCTTTTCAGGATTCTTCACATTGCCAGCCGGTATGGTGGCGCACTCTAGACCGAGAAATGCAAATAAGGTAAGGGTCGTTGTGCTCGTAATAGCAGAGAGATTTGATTGAGCGCTTATATTGAAGGGAATAAAATGTTCAACATTTAAATAAAAAAGTCCTCCAATGGTAATCACTAAAAGAGGAGCTAATTTTAAGATGGTTGTGATCACTTGAACAATGCCCGCTTCACGTATTCCCTTGGTATTAATCCATGTTAATAACCATATAGCGGATAAACCCGTACCTATGGCATAAATTGGATTTGTGCCTAGTGATGGAATAAACGCGGTGAGATAACTGACAAAGGCAACAGAAATTGCTCCATTCGTGCACCACACCGATATCCAATATCCCCACGCCACTAAAAAAGCTGCAAAGCCTCCCATGCCATCACGTGTGTAAGCATAGGGACCACCGGTAGCCAATGGTTGAAGTTTGCTTAACCAACTATAGACTAATGCCAGGCATATCGCCCCCGCTCCAGAAATAATCCAACCAAGCAAACTAATGCCACCATAGATAGCCAGCGTGGCAGGCAACATGAATAAGCCTGAAGCTATCATATTGCCAACGACCAGTGAAGTGGAAGTCAACAGACCAATTTGCTTTGAATTATCACTCATCCGCATTGTTAATTACAAATAATACAGGACTCGAACAATGATCTATTCAATATTAAGTAGGCGAATTAAAATTGAAGTTTCATTTTATAAAATAAAATCTTGTTCGCTATGAGCATGTTAAACGGATCAAAAACTATTTACGATCAATCATCATACTGGCAGTCCTGATGTTCTTGTGCATGTCATCAGTCCATGCAAAAATTAATTTATTTCCGGATTTTGTCATTTGAGGGAATCCACTGGATCGCTCATCGGAAGAGGAAGCAATGGTGATCGTGGATTCTTTTGTTTTATTGCTGCTCACCTTTACTACTTTGATATCCGGTCCTTCCATCCAACTTACCATGGCATTATCCTCATCAAGCATTACCACATCCACCCTTCCAATGCCTTTTCCTTCGTCTATTCTAATTGGGTCTCCGAACGTGGCACCTCCGTCTGAAGAGAAAATTACTTGTACCCGAGCGTCTGCATCAGGTGATGAAAACCAGGCAATCGCTAAATTATTTCCAATAGCATCAGCACGAGGACCATTCACTGGACATCCAGCTATTTTCCAATGATCTGAATATACTGACCTTGGTTCAGTCCATTGACCATTCACATATCGTACAATGGATATATCCCGAATTTCCTCATCAGAACGATCGCG
>JAHEMS010000550.1 GCA_024643595.1 Bacteroidota bacterium | reverse complement strand
TATACTTGGATGCGGGTGCACACATTCGGCCAACTCCTCAATACCTTTATTCATTGATATGAGCACGGCAACGGCCTGAATCGCACTGCTGGCATGATTACCCACCACCTTCATACCAAGAATTTTCATATGATCATCACAGGTGACCAACAGCTTAATGAACCCCTGCGTATTCCGTTTTGCAATAGCCCTTGGAATAGTACTGTATTCCAGCGTTACTACTTTGTAGTCAATTCCTTTTTCTTTTGCATGCGTTTCATTAAGTCCCACACCAGCCACCTCGGGATTGAGAAACATGATGGTGCTGATATTTTCATAAATCAATGTACGTTCCGGATGACCAAAGATTTTTTCAACCGCATATCTTCCCTCCAGTTCGCCCACATTAACCAAAGAAATATCAGCAGTCAGGTCTCCCACGGCATAGATATTAGAAATATTGGTTTGGGTATCATCACTATGAATACCCCGCTTAGAAATATTAATACCTACTTTATCTTCCCACAAATCTTCCAGGTTAGGCACGCGCCCTACGGCTACAAGCGCTTTTTCCACGTTGAAGATTTCCCGGCTTCCATCGGTATATTCAAGTTCATATTCCACCCGGTCATGCACAAGGTTCATTTTAATCAGCCTGGAGTTACGATGAATCAACACGCCATTATTCTCCATATTGCGCTCAATGATCCGGACGACATCTTCATCTTCAAAAGGCAATATGCGATCACCCTTGTCAATCAGATGTACTTTGGTGCGGCCAAAACCACTGAAGATCGTTGCATACTCGCAACCAATAACACCGGCACCAACGATTACCATACTTTCAGGAAAATCCGCCATGTCTTCTATGCCTTCACTGGTAAGTACATGCTTTTCATCGATAGGTAATTCTGCCAAATAGCGCGGCCTGCTTCCGGTAGCCAATACAATGTAGTCTCCTTGCACTACCTCCTTCCTAGCACCTACACTTATTTCTACTTCATGCTGACTAATCACTTTTGCTTCACCTTTTTTAAATTCAAGCAGATTTGAATACGAAGTATTGACCAATTCCTGTAAATGTTCTTCCAACATGCCTTTGCGCTCCTGCACTGCCCTTCGAACCTCGCCCTGCACTTCTAAAAAGCTAATCGATGGAATTTCGATATTGTGTCGATGAAGACTCTTTCGAAATGCAGCTGCTTCGCGAGATAGCTCCCACCAGGTTTTTGAAGACAGCGCTCCATTGGTTACCCCTGCTCCCCCTAACCTATTCTTCTCAATCAAGAGGACTTTTTTCTTAAAATCCAGTGCACGCATGGCAGCAGCATATCCGGATGGTCCTCCTCCTATAACAATGAGATCATATTGCATATCTTAATTCAATTTTATTTTTTGACCAAAGATCGATAGTATCGCTTTCAAGCTCAAGGGCTTCACCTTTAGGTATCTTAAAATTCCAATTTACCATTTTAATAAGTGGAATTACAAGTCTACCAACCTCGGAAGGAAATTACTGAATCTTTAAGTAAGATATTCTGCTTAACTTTGATGCAAAATAGCTAACACCAAAAGTATCGCAAAGACAGAGCAATGATTGAGGAGTTGATTGATATCGATAAAAAAATTCTAATTTTTCTTAATGGTATACATTCTCCGGCGATTGATCCGGCGATGTTCCTTTTTACCAAGACTTTTTTTTGGTTACCTCTTTACGCCTTTTTGATTTTCTTGCTATTCAAAAACTTTCGCAAAGAAGCATGGTTTATGTTGTTAGGCGTTGGCCTAACCATTCTTTTTGCTGACCAGATTACTTCATCATTTATGAAGCCATTTTTCGCCAGACTTCGACCCTCACATGATCCTTCCATGGAGGGTCTGTTGCATTTTGTAAATGGGTATCGGGCTGGATCATCTTATGGGTTTGCCTCCAGCCATGCGGCCAATACATTAGGTGTTTCCCTCTTTATTTGGCTCACGTTAAGGAACATATACCCATGGATTTGGCTGATATTTATCTGGGCGATTATGATGACCTATACCCGAATTTATCTGGGCGTCCATTATCCCGGAGATATCCTGGCAGGTGGCTCCATCGGACTGATCTGTGGCTGGGTGGGATATAAGGCGTCAGAATATTTGAGGAGGCGATATAAAAAAACTCCTGCCATTAGCTGAAGGCGTTTTTCGACTTAA
>JAHEMS010000150.1 GCA_024643595.1 Bacteroidota bacterium | reverse complement strand
AACCATGGACATTGATTATATGTACTCTCTTACATCGGTTACTTTACCCGTTATGGCGGCCGCGGCCGCACTCAATGGGCTCGCTAAAAAAGTTCTCGATTTCGGACCTTGCCTTCCTTCAAAATTTCTATTGCTGGTACTGATGCAATACTTTCCGGGAGGCACTTTGTCTTCGTTCATTCCCAAACATGCGGAGCAACCCGGACTGCGTAATTCAAATCCCGCTTCTTCAAAAATGGTATTCAACCCTTCTTTGATGGCCTGCTGTTCAACCTGCTTTGATCCCGGTATCACCCACACTTCCACATTATCGGCTTTCCTTTTTCCTTTTACAATAGAAGCCACCAAACGTAAATCTTCTATGCGCGCATTAGTGCAGCTTCCGATGAATACATAATCAACTGCCTTACCCAGTAAAGCTGAACCAGGCTGCAGGCCCATGTAATCCAGTGATTTTTTAAAGGATGTCTGCTCGCTGATTTCTTTCATTTCTTCCACCGTGGGAATGCGATCCGTTACTTTCATTCCCATGCCCGGATTGGTTCCGTAAGTAATCATCGGTGCAATGTCCGCTGCATCAAATGTTAATACTTCATCAAATACAGCGCCTTCATCCGTAGGCAATTTTTTCCACGCTTCAACGGCGTTATCAAATGCTTCGCCTTGGGGTGCAAACTTTCTTCCTTTGATATAATTAAATGTGGTTTCATCGGGGGCAATCAAGCCTCCTCGTGCACCCATCTCGATACTCATGTTGCAGATGGTCATACGCGCTTCCATCGAAAGATCGCGAATGGCATCACCGGCATACTCAACAAAAAAGCCAGTGGCACCACTGGCAGAAATTTTCGATATGATATAAAGTATAATGTCTTTGCTGACCACTCCTTTACCCAATTTGCCATTGATTTCAATCTTCATGGTTTTGGGTTTGTATTGCAAGATGCACTGGGTAGCCAATACCTGTTCTACTTCCGAAGTGCCAATGCCAAAGGCGATGCTACCGAACGCTCCATGGGTTGACGTATGACTATCTCCACATACCATTGTCATTCCGGGCAGGGTTAATCCTAATTCCGGGCCTATGATATGAACAATGCCTTGATAGGGGTGACCCAAATCATACAACTCAACCCCGAACGTTTCGCAGTTTTTACGCAGTGTTTCTACCTGGTGGCGCGACAGAGCTTCTTTGATGGGAAGGTGCTGATCCTTGGTTGGTACATTGTGATCGGCTGTGGCCGTGGTGCGTTTGGTATTAAATACCTGGATGCCTCTTTTTCTTAATCCATCGAATGCCTGTGGGCTTGTAACTTCATGAATATAATGACGATCGATAAATAAAGCATCAGGATATCCTTCAGCTCGTTTTACAACGTGGCTATCCCAGATTTTTTCGAAAATTGTTTTTAGTTTTTTTTCGCTCACAACAATCGTTAGTTTGTTCTCACTGCTATAAAATGAAACCGTCCCGCTTGTAACGGGACGGTTTCCATAGGTTTAGGTTTAGGTATTGGCTCTCAAAAATTTGATCGCGAATAACACACGAAGATCATAAATCCTAATGGATTACTCAAATCAATTGACTAAAAATATAACGCGCACTTACAAGCGTTTGTATCAAATTATCGCTAATGAGCTGAATCAACTATGCTAATGGCACAGCCTCCACTTTTAGCCAATAGAATTTTAAGTTTGGTTTTGCTGGTGATGGTTTTCTTTTCAATCACATAGGCTTCAGGATTAGTATTCCAATCCGCATTTTCCGCATCCCTGTAAATTACAGCGTGATATTTTTTTCCAGCATCCAGAAAGTTAAATGAGAGATTTAACACGCGCTCGTTTTCATCCGTAATGGCTCCAACAAACCAATTATTCTTATTCTTCTGTTTTCGCGCAATAGTCAGGTAGTCGCCCGGCTCTGCTTCGATGATTTTTGTGTCATCCCAATCAACAGGTACATCTACAATAAATTGAAATGCATCCAGATGCTTCTCATAATTTTCAGGTAAATCAGCCGCCATCTGCAAAGGGCTGTACATGGTGATAAACAACGCCAGCTGCTTGGCAAGCGTTGTTCTTACTTCGGTTGTTCTGGACGGTTCAAATTGATTGAGTTTGAAATGAAACAATCCAGGTGTGAAGTCCATCGGCCCGCCCATCAATCTGGTGAATGGTAAAATTGTTGTATGCTCAGGCGTAATGCCTAGCGCTGGTGCATTATTGAACTCACTCCCTCGTGCCGCTTCCGACGCAAGATAATTTGGAAAGGTGCGATGCAATCCGGTTGGACGCACTGGCTCGTGCGCATCAACCATAATTTTATAGGTAGCTGCTTTTTGAATTACCCGATTATAATGATTGATCATCCACTGGCTATCATGATGCTCGCCACGCGGAATAATTTTTCCAACGTACCCTGTCTTCACGGTTGTGATGTTATGATCATTCATAAATTGAAATGCCTTGTCCATCCATCGTTCATAATTGGTGACGGAACCAGATGTTTCATGATGCATGATCAATCGCAAACCTTTTTCATTCGCGTATTGGCTGAGGTAATTTAAATCATAATCAGGATAGGGAGTGATGAAATCGAATACATCTTCCTTCCAATTTCCAAACCAATCTTCCCAACCCTGGTTCCATCCTTCTACCAACACGCCATCAAAACCAAAACGCGAAGCAAAATCGATGTAATGCTTTACATTTTCTGTATTGGCACCATGCTTTTTGCTGGCCAGATCCCAATTCGCTTTGCCCACGTGCATCTCCCACCACATGCCCACGAATTTTTGAGGCTTGATCCAACTTGTGTCTTCCAGTTTAGTTGGCTCGTTTAAGTTTAAAATCAGTTTAGAGCTTAAAATTTCTGTTGCTTTATCGCTGACAATGATTGTCCTCCATGGAGTTTTAGCGGGGGTTTGCAAATAGGCTTTGTTGCCAACTGCATCAGGGACCAGCTGTGAAGTAAATGTGTACGATAATTTATCCAGCACTAAATTCATGGCCGGATAATTCAGCAAGGCTGCCTCATGAATGTTAATGTATAAACCATCCTGACTTTTCATCATCAGCGGAGTCTGCACTGCGCTTGGACCAATGGGAGATTTTACAGCAATATCCGGCTCAGCATTGGATGCCGCAATGGCATCGACTTTACTTAATCTGGTGGTATTATACGGATATTCATTGGAGTCATAGTCGCCCGGTATCCAAAAAGTCTTGTGATCTCCTGTGACTTTGAATTGTGTGAGTTCATCACTCACTACGAAATGCTTTAGGGATGATTGTTCCGGAAATTCGTAACGAAAGCCGAGTCCATCATCAAAGACTCTGAAAATCACCTTCACCAGAATTTCCTGACTTGATTTCAGGGTAAGTGAAAGTTCCTTGTATCGATTTCTTATTTGTTTAACTTCTCCCCATACAGGCGCCCATGTTTCATCGGTTGTTATGGAATCTATTTTGATGATGGAAAAGTGATGGAGTGATACCGATGGTCTGCTGAATGAAATCCCCAGTGATGAAGGCGCTATCACTCCTTTTCCCTTGTAAGAAAAAGAATAAACCAACTGTTCGTTATTTTCTACCCGTAACTTGGTGATTCCGGAAGGAGAACTAATCTGAAAACGTTGCGCCACGGCTCCCGTCATCACTACCATGGTAAAAAGGATACCAATGACTAATCGCTTCATCATAAGTAAAATATTTGTTTAACGAATTTAATGTTCAGTAATTCTACCACCACGCTAAAGGCAGCGTAATATCATTCACCGAATCCACTACCATATCGGGTTTGTATGCATAGCGAATGAGATGTTCTTTTTTTGTAATGCCACTTAATACAAGAATAGTTTTATATCCCATCTGCACGCCTCCGCGAATATCTGTATCCATGGTATCGCCAATAACCGTAGTTTCAGCCGTCTCCAACCCTAACGCCTTACGTGCTGATCTCATCATCACGGGACCAGGTTTCCCAACGACAAAGGCTTTGATTCCCGTAGCTTCCTCTATCATCGCTGTTGTTGATGCAATCCCTAAGTTATCCCATCCCTTTTTCTTAGGCGATGGATCACGATTAGTCGTTACCAGTTTTGCGCCAGCCAAAATCATATCAACCGCTCTTTGCACCATTTCCAACGTGAAATTTCTTCCTTCTCCCAGCACTACAAAATCAGGATCAGAATTTACAAGCGAAATTCCATTTTCATGTAAACTGGAAAGCAACCCTCCCTCACCCAGCACATAGGCCGTTCCGTTAGGCACCTGGCTGGCTAAAAATTTTCCGGTGGCCATAGCACTGGTATAGATGTGATTCTCTGTCGCCTTAATACCCAACTTAGCCAATTTGCGAACTGCATCTAATCGCGTTCGCTGGCTGTTGTTAGTCATAAACATGAATGGAATATTTTCTTTTAGAAGTCGGGCTACAAATATATCAGCACCGGGAATCATGGTATCGCCGCCATATACTACACCATCCATATCAATCAATAATCCATGTGCCATAATTTGAAATTTATTTACACAAGGTAATGATTGATTATCAAATAATTCAGAATGGACTGAACAACTTATTTCAAACGATTGATAAGATATTTGATTGAAAATTATATTCTAAACCAGGTACTCGAACAGGTTCTCATTCTGATTAACAAGGGTGTAGTTGAGTTTATGTTCATTCATTCGCTCAATCAGTGTCTCGAAATCTTCACTTGACTTCACCTCAATGCCAATTAGGGCAGGACCACTTTCTTTATTGTGCTTTTGAATAAATTCAAAACGTACAATATCATCAGTAGGGCCCAGAATATGATTGACAAACTCTTTTAAAGCACCTGGGCGTTGAGCAAACCGCACGATGAAATAATGCTTCAATCCTTCAAACAACAAAGAGCGCTCTTTGATTTCCTGCATACGATCGATATCGTTGTTACCTCCACTAACAATGCAGACCACCTTTTTTCCTTTAATATGAAGTGCATACTGATCCAAGGCAGCGATCGCCAGCGCTCCGGCTGGTTCTGCTACAATAGCATCCTCATTATACAATTGAAGAATGGTCGAGCTCACCTTTCCTTCCGGTACAAGTAACATGTCCGTAATAACATCTTTACAGATGGGGAAAGTTAGATCACCTACTTTCTTTACTGATGCTCCGTCAACAAATCGCTCAATTTTTCCAAGTACTACTGGCCTGCCTGCCTTTAAGGCTTCCTTCATGGAGGGAGCACCCGATGGCTCAACTCCTATTATTTTTGTTTGCGGTGAGTAAGTATGAAGATAACTTCCCATACCGGCACATAATCCACCGCCACCGATCGGCACAAAAACATAATCTATGTTGGACTGCTCTTCCAAAATCTCCTTCGCCACGGTTCCTTGCCCTTCCATTACTTTAACATGATCGAAAGGCGGAATGAAAATCATGCCGTTGGCAGTCGAATACTCCATCGCATGTGTCTGGCATTCATCAAACGTATCGCCAATGAGCACAATCTCGATGTTATTTCCTCCAAACATTTTTACCTGGTTGATCTTTTGCTTCGGCGTTATGGCTGGCATGTAGATCACTCCTTTTATATGGAGCTCCTTGCAGGAAAACGCAACGCCCTGAGCGTGGTTCCCTGCGCTGGCGCACACCACTCCACGACTACGCTGCTCACCGGTAAGACTGCTGATTAAGTTATAAGCCCCACGAATTTTATACGAGCGTACTACCTGAAGATCTTCTCGCTTCAAATAAATTTCCGCCCCAAATTTTTCAGACAACTTACGACTGAACTGAAGGGGGGTTTTTAGCACTACTGGCTTTAACACTTCATAGGCAGCGTTGATGTCAAGATTAAATGCTTTCGTACTTGATGTCATGGCATATTGCAATTACTTTCTACTTTATACGGCGTAAGCTCCGGGAAAATGTTGATATACCTCGTCTGTCATTTTCAAACGATAATTATCTGATGGTTTTAAACCAGTGTGCCGATATCGCTATCGGCACTTGGTCGGTTGATCTTTGTTGAATTAATTGATCATGCTTGCTTCTACACTCGCCTTCTCTGGTCGTAACTTCCGTACGGCAGCACCCGCTTGCCATAATTCACTTTCACGGACTTCTTTCAATTCTTCGGCAAGTTTTTCGCGATAGTCGGGCTTGCTGCAAGTATCAATGGTTCGCTTCGCTTCGGCACCTGTTTCAACGCTCTCATATAATTCCTTGAATACAGGTAGGGTTGCCGCTTTGAATTTCTTTTTCCAATCCAGTGCACCGCGCTGGGCAGTGGTTGAACAGTTGGCATACATCCAATCCATACCATTCTCTGCCACCAACGGCATCAGCGACTGGGTAAGTTCTTCCACCGTTTCGTTAAAAGCTTCGGAAGGTGTATGTCCTTTTGATCTAAGTACTTCATATTGTGCCTCAAAAATTCCGGCAATAGCTCCCATTAATGTGCCACGCTCGCCGGTTAAATCGGAATAAACTTCCTTCTTGAAATCTGTCTTAAACAAATAACCTGATCCAACTCCAATACCCAACGCAATTGCTTTTTGTGTTGCTTTACCGGTTGCATCCTGAAATACTGCATAACTTGAATTAATGCCTTTACCCTGAAGAAATAATCTGCGGACCGAAGTTCCTGAACCCTTAGGGGCAGCCAGTACAACATCAATATCCGGCGGAGGAATGATTCCGGTTTGTTCTTTAAATGTGATGCCAAATCCGTGAGAGAAATATAAGGTTTTCCCTGCTGTCAGGAATGGCTTTATCGTTGGCCACAAAGCAATCTGTCCTGCATCCGAAAGAAGAAATTCGATAATAGTTCCGCGTTTGGTTGCCTCTTCAATTTCAAACAAAGTTTCGCCAGGAACCCAGCCGTGTTCAACGGCCTTATCCCATGTCTTTGATCCTTTACGCTGACCAACGATTACTTTGAATCCGTTGTCACGCAAGTTCAATGCTTGTGCGGGGCCTTGCACACCATATCCGATAATTGCGATGGTTTCATTCTTTAATACTTCGAGTGCTTTTTCCATAGGGAACTCTTCGCGGGTTACCACTTCTTCCCACACACCTCCGAAATTGATCTTTGCCATATTAATTGGTTGTTAGTTGTTAGTTATTCGTTGTTGGTTTATAAATTCAATTTTAATCTACGTCTACAATTTTTTCGCTGAGTTCAACGTAATCGTTATTACCGTAGTAAACTTTCACGCTGTCCACTTCAATGAGCTTTTCAAGCTGGGCTACTACCTTTTCCATGAGATCTGGTGTGGTAAACAATAACATGATTACACCTCCACGGAGAAAATCATTTTCATTTTCGTGCGCCATCATTTTTTTTATGCGTACTCTTCTTCGGTTTAGAATATTAATGATTCGGTTTAACACAGAAAAATTGTTATCCGCCGTAAGTTCTAAAGTGAAATCCTGTTTCATAATTATTTCATTGGAATCTCTAATAAAACTTCTGCTACGCCTGCCCCTGCAGGAACCATTGGGAATACGTTATCCTCTTTTCCTACCACCACTTCCAGAAAGTAAGGCGTCTTTGCTTCCAGCATTTCACGCATCGCCTCCTCTAACTCTTCACGCTGCTCAACCTTTCGGGCAGGAATGGAATAGGCTTGAGCCAATTTTACAAAATCGGGATTCTCCATTTCGGTAAATGAATAACGCTTGCCATGGAAGAGTTGCTGCCACTGGCGTACCATTCCCAAAAAATTATTATTTAACACCATGATCTTCACTGGAATTTTGTACTGCATGATGGTTCCTAATTCCTGAACGGTCATCTGATAACCACCATCACCAATCACGGCCACTACCTGCTGCTGTGGGATCGCCAACTTCGCGCCTATGGCAGCTGGTAACGCAAAGCCCATTGTTCCTGCTCCA
>JAHEMS010000149.1:7480-7947 GCA_024643595.1 Bacteroidota bacterium | reverse complement strand
AATCAGCTAAACGTTACTATCACTTCTAAAGACCGAAACGAAAATTCACTTTTCTACCTAATTGTTCACAACAGGGAAATCGTAAGGAACGCCACTTTGCAACACTTGATCAACGGTCAGGCATCGATTTCGCTTCCCAAAAATGAGTTAGGTGATGGCATTATCCACCTAACCATATTTAATCAACACCAAGAACCTGTTTGCGAACGGCTTTATTTCAACCGGCCAACCGTGGAGATGTCATTGCAGGTGACTACTGATAAGACCATTTATGACGTTAGGGATAAAATCACACTACTGGTAAATTTCAACAATGATAAACATCCATTGGTCAACTCTTCGCTTTCCGTTTTTAAAAGTGATGCGCTGCAGCAAATTCAGCCAGCGAATATTCAAAGTTATCTCTGGCTAACCAGCGAACTGAAGGGAAACATTGAATCACCGGAATATTATTTTTCCACGGAGAA
>JAHEMS010000149.1:0-7470 GCA_024643595.1 Bacteroidota bacterium | reverse complement strand
GTGCAACAATCGCAAACTAAGACACTTGACTACATTCCTGAATTCCGGGGACATATCATTTACGGAATAATATTAGACTTGAATACATCCAAACCAATGCAAGGGATGCGTGCTTATCTTGGCGCACCAGATAAACATATTCATACTTACATTTCACATAGCAATCATACCGGTCAGGTTCTTTTTGAAACAGATCATTTGATTGGATCTAAAAAACTAATCTTACAAACCGGCAACACAGTAGACAACACACGAATTGAAATTAAATCGCCTTTCTCCCGAGAAATATCTGCAGAAAAACTTCCCTACTTACACCTCTCCGAAAAGCTAAAGGAATCCTTGACGCAACGGAGTATTTCCATGCAGGTTGAAGATAATTTTTATCGTGGAAGGTTAACCAATAAATTTCAAGTTGCCGACAGTTCTGCTTTTTATGGCAACGCATCAGAACGATATCTCCTGGACGAATATACCCGCTTTCCCATAATGGAAGAAGTCCTGCGGGAATATGTGAAAGGAGTAAGAGTCAGGAAAAAAGAGGATCATTTCATTCTTAGAGTTGTCGATGAGCGTAGAGTTGAAATTTTTGAAAATGCCCCCTTAATGCTATTAGATGGAGTAGCTATTTTTAATGCAGATAAAATTATGGAAATGGATCCGCTAAAAATTAAATCCATTGATATCATGGCTAGTCGCTATTATTACGGAGAATTCAATTTTGAGGGGATCATCAGTTTAAAAACATATCTGGCTGATCTTGGTGACTTTCAATTTGATCCTGGTACCATTATCCTGGACTATGAAGGCTTACAACAAAAGAAAGAATTTTATTCTCCACAATATGAAACAATCAGTGATAAGCAAAGTCGGTTGCCCGACCAAAGAAACTTGTTGTTCTGGCAAGCGGATATAAACATTAACAATGCTCAGCGATCAATTGATTTCTATTCGTCTGATCAAACCGGCCTCTTTCAAGCCATCCTACAAGGTATTTCTCAGCAAGGAGAGCCCGTTTATCAGACTTGCTCGTTCGAAGTTAAGTCCCCAAATAACTGATAGCCTGTTTTCAATTCTTGCCGTAAATAAATAAATAGACGAATCCGTGATCTTAGTGGGAATAACGTACTTTTAAAATTTACTAGATATCAAAGTGACCCCACCACGCATCGCAGTAAAACTTTTATTCTTCATCAACGGATTTGTTCACGCCAATTTAGCCGCACGCTTCCCGCGTGTTCAAGAAATATTTACCATCGACAACGGCACTTTCGGAATGGTGCTGCTTTCGACATCACTCGGCGCATTGTTGGCCATGCCCTTTACCGGGTGGCTAATCATTCAAAACGGAAGTCGAAGAATTGCTATCACTGCCGTGTTTTTGTACTGCCTATTCGTTCCATTGGTTCCGATAATGACAAGCCTACCTGGTTTGGTATTAATCTTTTTCATTATGGGCATTACAGCCGGCATGCTGGATGTAAGTATGAATGCACAGGCAGTAATGGTTGAGCAACAATACCGTAAACCAATCATGACCTCCTTTCACGCCTTGTTCAGTATCGGCATGGTGGCAGGTGCCGGTTGTGGAGCGCTATTTGTAAAATTGCAATCCACCCTATTTGTTCATTTGAGTATTGTAATAGCGGTAAGTCTTTTGGGAGCAGCCTGGTCACGTTATCATCTCATCCATGACAAGCCTCAAAAAAAAGTTTCTGAAGGACCAGCCTTCCGCCTGCCGAATGCAGCAATGGTTAGTATTGGCGTCATCGCGTTTTGTTGTATGCTGGGGGAAGGCGCCATGGCAGACTGGAGTACCAACTTTATGGAAAATATTGCTGGTGCGAGTAAAGCACTTGCACCGATTGGATTGTCATCATTTGCCCTGGCGATGACGATCGGACGATTCTTTGGAGATTCAATGCGTGCTAAACTTGGGGACACAAGACTGATGATTTACCTGGGCATTATTTCTACACTTGGTTTAACCATGACTTTAGTATTCGTTCATCCCTACCTTGCTATTGTGGGATTGTTTGTTACCGGGTTAGGACTTTCATCAATCGTGCCTATTGCTTATAGTATTGCCGGCAACACGAAAAATCTTTCCCCTGGAGTCGGATTAGCGATGGTGACCACAGTAGGATATAGTGGATTTTTATTTGGTCCACCTATCATAGGTTTTATTGCCGATTGGCAATCATTGCGATTAGCGTTGTGGTTTGTCGCTATCCTATTTATTATTATGACCGTTTTGGGCGCGAGGTACAAATCGTAATCATAAGAATCTTTTACTATAGTTCTCGGCGGTTAAAGTCTATACCAGATACCTATTCGTGTTAACCATTAGAATTATACCTGACTGAATCCAATCCAATTCTATAAATGGTAAATCAACGTCGGGAACTTTTAGTATCTTGATTCATCTAAATAACCAATATTATGAAACTTTTATTCTTGCTTTCGCTTATTGTTTCCTGCTCCAATTTGTTTGCGCAACCGACAGACGGTGTACTCGACATGAAAAAACATAAAATCGTGATGCAATTCACCAACAGTGATTCCGTATCACAAGCATCCGTAGTAGGGCAAGTAAAAAATATTCGTACCGCATGGCCAAATGCTCAGGTTGAAGTAGTCTGCCATGGAGGCGGACTTGAACTCTTACAGACCACAAAATCAAAAGCTGCAGCACAAGTTGCTGAATGGAGTAGCAAGGGAGTCGTCTTTGCCGCTTGCAGCAATACAATGAAACGAAAAAATATAAAAAAGGAAGATCTGCTTTCCAGTGCCGTGGTGGTACCTTCTGCCATGATCGAACTTACGCTGAAGCAGGAACAAAAGTGGGCTTATGTAAAAGGGGCTCATTAATTTATGATCAAAACAAAAATTCCTCTCACATAAGAAAAAAATGGGCAACCTGATAAAACCGTATTTGGATAGCTACAAACTTGGTGGTATTGCTATAGCGGTGACGAAAAACAATGGCTCAGGCTCTAATAAATCGCTTTACACGTACTCCATGAATTCACATCATTTCCGTCGCTTTTTTTTCACGTTTTTATTACTTGTTTCGGTATGCGTTTACGGCGCAAGTCAAACCGACAAAGCCGAACAAGATCTGAAAGCTATCATGAAGCAGCTCAACATGGTAGGGCTACAGGTAGCTGTGGTGAAAAATAACGACATCATATACACCCATTCTTTTGGGCGGAAAGACCTTGAAAACGACACACCCCTCACGGACCAGAATATTTTTAGGATTGCCTCAATCTCAAAATCATTTTCTGCCACATCCATCATGCAATTGGTAGAAGCGAAGAAGATTTCGCTGGATGACGACTTCAGTAAATTAATGGGCTTTCAAATCAGAAATCCAAAATTTCCAAATACCATCATTACTCTTAAAATGGTAATGTCGCATACGTCGAGCATCAATGACAGCCAGGGATATTTTACAATCGATGTGATTAACCCAGAAAAAAATGCGGAATGGGCAAAGTGCTTTAATGATTATGAACCAGGGAAAGACTATCAATATTGTAATCTCAACTATAACATGGTTGGCACTCTAATTGAGAAAACTTCCGGAGAACGATTTGATCAATATGTGAAACATCACATTCTTGATCCGCTGAAAATTTATGGAGGATATTGTGTAGATTCTCTGGACAACACTCGGTTTGCGACACTCTACGCCTATGATTCTGTAACCCATAAATTCACCTCCTCCCCTTCCGCTTATGCACCCCGAAGGGAAGAGATTAAAAACTATGTGATGGGTTATAGCACGCCTATCTTTTCACCTACCGGTGGAATGAAAATTTCAGCGAATGACTTGGCCAAATACATGATCATGCATATGAATGGAGGGAGCTCCAAAGGCGTGACCATCATTTCGAGTAAGAGCTCATCTTTAATGCAGACCCCGATATCCGAGGAAGAAGGGTATGGACTTGCGATCAGTAATCTTAAGGATTTGATCCCCGGTAAAGTGATGACCGGACACACTGGCTCCGCCTATGGACTATATAGTGCCATGTTTTTTCATCCCAAAGAAAAATTTGGAATCGTGGTTATTACCAATGGATGCAATACTCATCTTGTAAATGGCATACAACTTGCGCACCGAATGATCATCAATAGTTTGTATGATCATTTCATTAAATAAAATGGAATTAAGCAGCAATTAATGATAGCGACTTACCTGCAGGAAACCGAACGATTACGCCTGAGAGAATTATCTTCAGAGGATGCGGTATTCATCGTAGAATTACTCAACACACCAGGATGGCTTAAATACATCGGTGAGCGAAATGTCAAATCAGAAGAACAAGCAAAGTGCTATCTATTTAATGGGCCAATAAAAAGCTACCGGGAAAATGGATTTGGTCTGTGGCTGGTTGAATTAAAAGAAACGCAAAAGCCCATTGGAATGTGCGGTATTCTTCGAAGGGATTATTTAGAGCATCCTGACATCGGGTTTGCATTTTTACCAGACTTCAATGGAAAAGGATTTGCATTTGAAGCAGCCCAGTCTTCACTATTCTATGCTAAGTGGATTCTTCAGCATAACACGATTTGTGCCATTACTTTACCTGGAAATGAACACTCCATAAAACTGCTAATGAAATTAGGTCTCAGTTATATTCAACCAATTCACCTACCCCTTACCGGTGAAGAGGTGTTACTCTATCGTAATTGACTTTGCCGTATAAGATCAATCACCGAGCATTTCGAAGTGATTGAGAAAGGATCCATTAGCCACTCATTATAATAAATCCAGCCGGATCACTAAAAAAATAAATTTATCCTATAAAAACACATTCAACGAAATCGCTATCTTGGGTTGATGAAAATAGTAACCCCACTTTTTTTCCTAGGCCTGCTGTGTAATGTCCTTCAGGTTTCAGCTCAGGCAAGCGACTCCCTTCTTGTAAATGGGCACTACCGTGGATTTTATTTTATCACCCCACCAAATTTGAAGCCCGGTGGCAGCCTTATGTTTATTATACATGGATCTGGGGGTAATGGCAAGAATATGATTAAACGAACTAGTAATCTTGCTCAGCGTTTAGATTCAGAAAACTTGGTGCTGGTATATCCCAATGGATATAAAAATTATTGGAACGAATGCCGTAAATCGGCCAATTCAGAAGCTAATATGATAGACATTGATGAGGCTGCATATTTTAATTGTATGATTAAATATTTCCAGTCCAAATATAAAATCAGTGATCAAAAAGTATTTGCCGCGGGTACATCAGGCGGTGGGCACATGTGTTATAAACTAGCTATGACTATGCCAGGTAAGTTTAAGGCGGTGACTGCAATTATCGCTAACCTACCAGATAACGATAACCTGGATTGTTCAGAATCAAAAGTTGCTATTCCTATAATGATTATAAACGGAACTGATGATCCACTTAATCCTTATCAGGGTGGCATGATGCAATCCGGAACTTTTATCATGGGCAATGTACGCTCTACAGATCGTACTTTTCAATATTGGGCCTCACTGGCTGGATACGAAGGAGACCCATTAAAAGAACCTGTTCCTGACACCGACCCTACCGACGGTAAAACTATTGAGCGTTACACCTATAAAGAAATCGGAAAGCCGGAAATCGTGTTATTGAAGGTGATTGGTGGTAAACATGATTATCCCAACGACATTGACGTACATGTGGAAGCATGGGAATTTTTCAAAAGACAACTTTAAAGATATTAGCTTGAGAGGTTATATTACAATCTCCATGGATAGAATAGTTATTAAGAATATCAACCAACTTGTTTGATGAGTTGAACAGAAATACTGAACGCATATAAACCATTACGCAATTATGATAATTCAAATGACACGTTATTATCAAATCCTTTTCATGATAACCATAGGATGGCTATCGGCTCCCGCGCTGCAGGCTCAACAGTTTACCCTTTTTGACACTGAATTTACTTATACCAAAGAGAATGCGGATAACTCCAAGCCCAGTAAGTCACACTATTATATGTATGGTCATCTGTTAAATCCTGATCGGCCTAAAGACTGGACCACGCCCATCGACTATCGTAACGGCACAGTACACATTCGCATGGAGGTGTTGGAAAAGCCGAGTAAAGCCCCCACGACCTGGAGTCTTTGCTATATACCCAACAAAGGTCAGGGCAATGGTTACGGTTGCACCAACACTGGTTTGTATACTGAACCTGGCGTGTATGAAAAAGATGTGCCAATGACATCATTTTGGGAAAACGAATCCATCATCTGGACAGAAGGAATAAAACAAATGGACCTGGTCATCAAAGACGATAGTGGAGGACAAGGACATGCACACAAACGTGTTGATCATGAAAACTATTTTCCAACTAAAGTACGTTTTACTATGGTGCAAGTGGCTGCAGGTGCTGCCTATGATCCCAGCCAAATAAAAACCACTAAAAAGTAGTTCTCATGCTATTGCTACCTGTCTTTGCTGAATAATTGCTTCAGACCGCTTATCAGAAACTTTTGTCCGTTCTTTGAAGTACAAATTCTGAAACGCTAATCATCAGTCTGGCATGTCGGGAATAAAATATAAAACATACTTGTCTAAGTACTGAAATCCAGACAGTAAGCGTATTCATGAGGATTTAAAATTACCTGTTATTTACGTGTTATAATTGGCATAGCCATTCACATTTTAAGCAAATATGAATATTCGTTTTTCACTTCTTATTATTTCGTTGCTGCTTAAAAGCGTGTATTTATTTGGCCAAGGAATTGGCATTATAAAAGGAACAGTTAAAGAAAATAATAACCTGATAGAATACGCCAATGCTTTTCTAACCCTCAATAATGATTCTACTAAAATTATTGCCGGCACTGTAACTGACGCGGCAGGTAACTTTCTCCTTGAGAAGATAAAGTCAGGAAACTATGTGTTGCATATTCAAATGATTGGTTTTATTTCCAGAAAGATAGAAGTATCCGTGGATACCACTCATCCGAATATTAACTTGAATGTCATCCCAATTGAAGCAGACGCCCTCTTGTTAAATTCGGTGGAAGTTGTGGCAGCCAGAGAACTAATTCAAAAAACAGATGAAGGCTTCATCGTCAAAGCAGCAGATAATATTACTCAAATTGGAGGCACCGCAGCTGATCTGCTAAAGAACATGCCTGGCGTGTTGGTAAGCGCAGATGGTGAAGTTACCTTACGCGGCAAAACTCCACTTACCTTAATCAACGGTCGCGTCTCAGGAATTGCCGGTATAGATCGTGCCGCACAATTACAGCAAATTCCGGCCAGCAGCATTGACCGAATTGAAATTATTAATAATCCTTCTGCTAAGTATGATGCCGATTCGGAGGGAGGTATCATTAATATTATTTTGAAAAAAAATGAAGAACAAGGTACCAATGGTGCCGTTGCCATTGGCGCCGGTCATGGTGATCGCTATCGCCTGAACGCCTCTGCGCTATTAAATCATAAA
>JAHEMS010000549.1 GCA_024643595.1 Bacteroidota bacterium | reverse complement strand
CCCACAAATGAAATCAACAACATGTTCGTTCCCATAACCAATTTGCTTATCGCTTTTAATTTTGGAATACATGACAAAAATCAGGCATGAATTTCTGAACCATAAAAAATGACCAAATCCCTCAAAATCGATCATTTTGTTTTTAGGCCAAGGGAAGATTTTCCCTTTACAATAAAAATATTCCCAAAATAAGAAATCCTCACCAAAAATTGGTGAGGCTTTGCGATAGATAAACAGTATTAATTAGGTTACATCTTGATGCCCGGGAAGTAGGCAACATCACCCAATTCTTCTTCAATTCTTATCAATTGGTTGTATTTCGCCATCCGATCCGAACGGGAAGCAGATCCGGTTTTGATCTGTCCTGTATTCAGCGCAACAGCTAAATCAGCTATCGTACTATCTTCTGTTTCACCGGAACGGTGTGACATGATGCTCTTGTAGCTATTTCTTTTGGCCAGGTTTACCGCATTGATCGTTTCCGTTAAAGAACCAATCTGGTTTACTTTTACAAGAATTGAATTGGCAACACCCAAGTCGATACCCTTTTGGAGGAAGTCAACATTGGTAACAAACAAATCATCGCCTACCAGCTGAGTCTTGGTTCCGATTTTATCGGTCAGCTTTTTCCAGCCATCCCAATCTTCTTCCGCCATACCATCTTCGATTGAAATGATCGGATACTTCTTTGCCCACTTTGCCCAGTACTCCACCATTTCATCTGTCTTCAATTTCTTGCCATCCGACTTTTTAAAATGATAGGTCTTGGTTTTGGCATCATAAAACTCAGAGCTGGCCGCGTCCATTGCAATGAAGATATCCACTCCTGGCTTAAAGCCTGCCTTCTCAATAGCAGTTAACACAATTTCAATAGCTTCTTCATTGGACTTAATATTAGGTGCAAAACCACCTTCGTCACCTACGTTGGTTGAAAATCCTTTGTCATGCAAAACTTTTTTCAGCGTGTGGAATACTTCCGTCCCCATGCGCAACGCCTGTGAAAAAGTATCTGCCTTTACGGGCATGACCATGAATTCCTGGAAATCAATTGAGTTATCCGCATGACTTCCTCCATTCAGTATGTTCATCATCGGCACAGGCAGTGTGTTTGCATTTACGCCACCGATATATCTGTACAATGATTGACCCGCTTCCATCGCAGCCGCTTTAGCGACTGCCAGGGAAGTACCGAGGATTGCATTAGCACCCAGGTTTCCTTTGTTGGCCGTTCCATCCAACTCAATCATTACTTTATCAACCAGGTTTTGATCGAAAACAGAAATACCAATAATCTCCGTTGCAATCTTCGTATTTACGTTCGCAACAGCCTTGAGCACCCCTTTGCCCATATATTTTTTCTTGTCGCCATCGCGCAGCTCAACTGCTTCGTGCGTACCAGTTGATGCCCCTGATGGCACCGCTGCGCGGCCAAAAGCGCCTGAAGATGTTAATACATCTACTTCAATAGTAGGATTTCCACGGCTGTCTAATATCTGGCGGGCGTGAATGCGTTCGATTAAACTCATAAATTCTGTTTTTAAGATTTGATGATTATTGAGATATAGTTATTTCTTCTTTCACCATGGATACAAACTGGTCAAACAAATAGCGACTATCGTGCGGACCAGGCGAGGCTTCTGGATGATATTGTACAGAAAAGGCCTTCTTATTTTTTAATCGAATGCCCATGATGGTATTGTCATTCAAATGCAGATGGGTTACTTCTACATTGGTATTTTTCTCAATATCTTTTTCACTGACGGCAAATCCGTGATTCTGCGAAGTCATCTCTCCCAACCCGGTAATTAAATTCTTAACCGGATGGTTTAATCCGCGATGACCATGATGCATTTTATAAGTAGATAATCCTGCAGCAAGCGCTAACAGCTGGTGGCCCAGGCATATGCCAAAAACTGGTTTTCCGGAATCAAGAATTTTCTTTACTGTGGTGATTGCATAACCCATTACAGAAGGATCACCAGGTCCATTAGAGAGAAAAAATCCATCTGGCTGCCAGCTGTTCATTTCCTCAAAGGAAGTCTTAGCCGGAAACACCTGGACGTAACAGTTCCGCTGAGCAAGGTTGGTAAGAATACTGGTTTTGATTCCCACGTCCAAGGCGGCTATCTTAACGGAAGCATTTATATCCCCCACGAAGTAAGATTTAGGCGTACTCACAATAGAAGAAAGCTC
>JAHEMS010000148.1 GCA_024643595.1 Bacteroidota bacterium | reverse complement strand
CTGGTATAAGGAGCACATGAAGCAATACCCTGATGCCAAAGTAATATTAACAACCAGGCCTTTTGAAAAATGGTACTCCAGTGTGTATAGCACGATCTGGCAGGCAGGGCCACAAACACTTCCAGAGAAGTTGGCGATGATATCCAAGTTAATCCTTAATCCTCGGTTAAGGAAAGTAATCGCGTGTGTGAAGCTTTCAAAAAAGAGGATATTCGGGGTTACCTTCGAGGGCAAATTTCAAGATAAAGCTGAAACGGAAAAATTATTTAATAAACATCACGAAGATGTTAAAGCATACGTTCCCGCTGACAAGCTACTCATATTCGAAGCCAGTGAAGGCTGGGAGCCCCTTTGTAAATTTCTTGGCGTACCCGTTCCGAGTGAACCCTTTCCGCATTTGAACAAGAAGGAGAACTTCAAAGAGATGCTGAAGCATCTGATGAAGGGAGAAATGGTTTAATTGAGATTTCTTTTTTTAGTATTTCACACTGACCGGTCGAATTATAACCACGATTAATCGCTGAAGTAAACTCACGATTAATTATGTGGTTTGACTTGTTTCAAATTTTTGTTGACTAAATAACCCAACACTTCCTTTGCCAATATGGTGTTTACTCAGATAATTACACTGTTGGTTGTCCTGTTCCTTATCGTTTCACTTTATAAGGGATGGTTTAATCCATCTTTATCATTTTTTATCAGCACCATGGTGTTAATGGTAACGAACATTATCACTCCGCAGGAATTACTTAGGGGCTTATCCAATCAACAGATCATTACCATTTTTCTATTGGTGCTGGTCACTGCCGGTATGCGCATCATTTATGGCACGGAGTTGTTCGCTAACATGTTCCGTAAAAACCTTTCCCCAAAACAGTTTCTCCTGCGCATGATCGTCATGGTTTCTTCCATTTCAGCGTTCCTTAATAATATTCCTATTGTCGCCTTTATGATTCCCTATGTGAAAGACTGGGCCGATAAAACCGGGAATTCATCTTCAAAGTTTTTAATTCCCTTATCGTTTGCCACCATCTTTGGTGGCATGATTACGGTAATAGGCACTTCCACCAACCTGGTGCTGAATGGTCTTCTGACAGAATATAATCTTACGTTATTAGGTTTTACCGATTTTATTTACCTGGGTATCATTATAACCGTTATTGGCTGCTTATATCTATATTTTGTAGGATATCATTTATTGCCCCAGCACGATGAAAAGATTGATACCGTTCGGCAAAATCTTAAAGAATACATTGTCGAAACCCTGGTCTTTGAGGGATCCCCCCTGATTGGAAAAACCGTACGCGATGCGGGGCTTCGTAAAATGCAAGACATCTATCTGGTGGAGATAAATCGTGACAATGATATTATTTCACCAGTCGCACCGGATGAAATCTTGAAAGAAAATGATCTGTTATTTTTTTCAGGCAATACCGATTCGATTTATAATCTTATCCGGGAAGACAATGGCCTCAGTATCCCTGAACAAAATAACCTCGAACAGCTTGGCCAATTTAATTTTATTGAAGCGGTTGTATCAGCCGGCTCTGATTTGATTGGTGTTCGAATAAAAGATTCTGATTTTCGAAATCGATTCAATGCTTCTATCATTGCCATCCATCGTGGTGGGAAAAGAATTGCGGTCAAAGTAGGAGAGATGCATTTGTCCGGTGGCGATTTTCTGCTGCTGCTGGCCGGTGATCAAGTAACCAATTCCACCGGATATAAAGATTTGTACTTTGTATCACTCCCTCAAAAAATATCTACCGCAAAACCCAAGTGGTATCCCTGGGCAGGCGGGATTGCTTTTGCTTCTTTATTATTGGGTATCACTGGGTTAGTTCCTCTCTTTACAATTTGTCTTGTGCTGCTTACTGCCATGGTGATAATACGCTTACTGACCATTGTCGATATCAAACGCAACCTTGACCTTTCTTTGTTGGTACTGCTGGTTTGTTCCTTGGCCATAGGTGTTGCGCTTGAAAAATCGGGCACTGCACAGCTGATTGCGCATGGGCTTATTAATGCCGTAAAATCGTTGGGTTCGGTAGCCATGATATCTTCATTATTTGTGGTTACGCTGTTACTAACATCGCTTATTACCAACGCGGCTGCTGTTTCCATTATGTTTCCCATCGCCATGTCAATGGCCGAGCAACTGCATTTGTCCTACACCCCATTTTTTGTTGCCATTGCTTTTGCCGCTTCTGGAAGTTTCATTACCCCAATCGGTTATCAAACCAACCTGATGGTGTATGGTCCTGGTGGTTATTCATTTAAAGATTTTTTAAAAGTAGGTGGTCCGTTAACTCTTATATATACTATTATTTGTGTTACGTTTATTTCTCTATTTTACAACATCGTTTAATTTAACGCATTGAATAATTTATTTCCATTCGAATCAAAAATTACCCAAGCCGATCGTTTTCGATTACTCCACCAAAAACCGAAGGTGATCTGGTTTACAGGACTTTCCGGATCAGGAAAATCCACCCTGGCCACCCATCTTGAAGCCCAACTTTACGCTCAAAATTTCAAGACGTATTTGTTGGATGGCGACAATGTGCGCACCGGATTAAACAACGATCTTGATTTTTCTGATCATTCCCGTAAAGAAAACATCAGACGCATTGGAGAAGTGTCAAAACTTTTTTTGGATGCCGGGCTTATCGTCTTATCCGCATTTATCTCACCATTTGAAGAAGACCGTAACCAGGTAAGATCGATTGTTAACCCGGAAAACTTTATTGAAGTCTTTGTCGATTGTCCCATCGAAGTCTGTGAACAGCGTGATGTAAAAGGACTGTACAAAAAAGCCAGGCTTGGAGAGGTGCGGAATTTTACCGGTATTACTTCTCCTTATGAGCGCCCACTTAATCCTGATATTACCGTAAGCACTCACCTTCAAAGTCTTGATGAATCATTAACTTTACTGCTAGAACAAATTACCCCACGGATCTCTTATTCATGAATCAATATTATTTAAGTCATTTAAAAGAACTTGAATCAGAAGCCATTTACGTAATACGTGAAGTGGTGGCGCAGTTTGAAAGACCTGCCTTGCTCTTTTCGGGGGGCAAAGATTCAATCGTGCTCGCCTATCTATCACGTAAAGCGTTTTATCCAGCACGCATTCCGTTTCCATTAGTGCACATTGATACGGGGCATAACTTCCCGGAGACCATGGAGTATCGCGATTGGATGGTGAATGAGTTGGGCGTGCGTCTCGTAGTGGGTTCAGTGCAAGAGAGTATTGACAAGGGCCGGGTAAAAGAAGAAACCGGAATCAACGCGAGCAGAAATGCACTTCAAACTGTTACTTTGCTTGATACCATCGAACAGAATAAGTTCGATGCTGCCATGGGTGGAGCACGCAGGGATGAAGAGAAAGCGCGCGCCAAAGAAAGATTCTTTTCGCATCGCGATGAATTTGGGCAATGGGATCCAAAAAATCAACGCCCTGAACTTTGGAACCTTTTTAACGGTCGTAAAAATATTGGAGAACATTTTCGTGTGTTTCCCATTTCAAACTGGACTGAGATGGACGTATGGCAATATCTTTTTGCGGAAAATATTCCGATTCCAAAATTGTACTATTCTCACAAACGTGAAGTCATTTTGCGTGATGGAACCATTCTCTCAACCTCACCATGGTTGAAATTAAAACCTGGTGAAACCCCCACAGAGATGACTGTGCGTTTCCGCACCTGTGGCGATATGCCTATCACAGGAGCTGTTGAATCAGATGCCGATACCATGGAGAAAATTATTAATGAAGTGGCTGCTTCGCGTAAAACAGAACGTGGTACTCGTGCCGATGACAAACGTGGAGAAACTGCCATGGAGGATAGAAAAAAGTCTGGCTATTTTTAATCGTGATCGTTATTTGAAATTTCTTTAACCGCTAACGAACTGCCCCACAATCAAAACGAAAAAATGAATCAACTACTAAGATTTACAACCGCTGGAAGCGTAGACGATGGCAAAAGCACCCTCATCGGGCGATTACTTTTCGATAGCAAATCCATTTTCGAAGATCAGTTGGAGGCGGTGCAGGCATCAAGTTCCAAAAAAGGTTTTGACTATGTTGACTTATCCTTATTAACAGATGGGCTACGATCAGAACGTGAACAAGGCATCACCATTGATGTGGCCTATCGTTATTTTGCAACGCCAAAACGTAAGTTTATCATCGCCGATACGCCAGGGCACATTCAGTACACCCGCAATATGGTAACGGGTGCTTCTACTGCCAACCTGGCGCTGATTCTGATTGATGCGAGGAAAGGGTTAATCGAGCAAACCTTTCGCCATTCATTCCTGGCTTCGTTGCTTAAAATACCTCACATCATCGTGTGTGTAAACAAAATGGACCTCGTCGATTTTAAAGAAGAGGTCTATGAAAAAATTGTTGAAGACTATAAAGCCTTCTCATCAAAACTCGAAGTTCACGATATACAATTTGTACCTATTAGTGCATTACTGGGCGATAACGTAGTCAATCGCTCACAGCATATGGATTGGTATAAAGGCGCAACATTACTTCATATGCTGGAAACGGTCCATATTGAAAGTGATTATAACCATATCGATGGTCGCTTCCCGGTTCAATATGTGGTAAGACCACAAACACGCGAGCATCAGGATTTCCGAGGCTATGCGGGAAGGGTTGCTGGAGGAATTTTCAGAGTCGGTGAAGAAATTCTGGTGTTGCCTTCTGGTTTTACCTCTAAAATTAAAACCATTCAGTTTGGCGATGAACAATTGACACAAGCCTTTGCCCCTATGTCGGTAACCATTACGCTCGAAGATGAGATTGATATAAGCCGCGGGGATATCATTGCAAAGCCTACCAACCGGCCAGAAAGCAATCAGGATATTGAAACCATGCTATGCTGGATGAATCAACGACCCATGAATTTAAATTCAAAATTCTATTTGAAGCATACATCCCGTGAAACAAAAGCGGTACTGAAAGAGATCACGTATAAATTAGATATCAGTTCTGGTCAACGTATGGAAGGAGTGAGTCAACTCATGATGAATGACATTGCTCGGGTAAAACTGCGCACGGCACAACCATTGGAGTTTGACAGCTATCGGAAAAACCGAATTACCGGAAGTCTTATTTTAGTTGACGAAAGTACCAATGAAACGGTAGCCGCAGGGATGATTATTTAACCGCAGTGCTTCAGTAGCAAATTGAAATCATATCATTTAACCATAAAATTCAATGGATCAACTTTTACAACTAGCTATCCAGGCTTCAGAAGCTGCATGCAAAGAAATTCTGGAGGTTTATAATTCTGGAGATTTTCAGGCGGAATCCAAAGGCGACAACTCACCACTAACGTTAGCCGATAAAAAAGCACACCATGTAATTGCTTCCATTTTACAAGCTACCAACCTTCCTATACTAAGCGAGGAGGGTAAACATATACCTTATGAAGAAAGAAAGCATTGGGAGAAATTCTGGATGGTGGACCCGCTGGACGGCACTAAAGAATTTTTAAAGCGAAATGGGGAGTTCACCGTAAACATCGCATTGATTGAAAATCAAAAGCCTGTCATGGGAGTCGTGGCCATCCCTGTTAATGGCGATGTATTTTTTGCACAACAAGGATCGGGCTCCTTTGTGAAGCGAAATGACACCATTACTTCATTACCCAAGCGGACACATTTTGATTTAACAAAATCAGGGGTGAGGGTAGTTGCCTCTCGTTCGCACATGAGCGATGAAACACAGGATTTCATTCAAACTCTTTCTGAACCAACCCTGGTATCGCAAGGCAGCAGTTTAAAATTCATGCTGCTGGCAGAAGGAAAAGCAGATGTATATCCACGCTTTGCTCCAACCATGGAGTGGGATACCGCTGCTGCACATGTTGTCGTGAGCGAAACCGGTATCTCCGTATTACAAAAGGATACAGATCAACCGCTTCTTTATAACAAACCCGACTTGCTAAATCCGTATTTCATTTGTATTTGAATGTCTTTCTATTCAATAATTTTAGAAATAAGACCACTGCGAGGGGAATACTGCAATAAAAGCGTGTTTTCCCTCTAAATTTATTTTTAAGCTTTTGCACAATTGTAATTCTATTTTACCTTTGCAGTCCTTAAAAAAGGGAGCTTAGCTCAGCTGGTTCAGAGCATCTGCCTTACAAGCAGAGGGTCGGGGGTTCGAACCCCTCAGCTCCCACTAAAAGCCTCAGTTTTGTACTGAGGCTTTTCTTATGGAAGCACTTTTTTATATCCTCTTCTCTGAATCAGCGAATAAGTACTATGTAGGCCATACTACTGAGCCAATAGAGATTCGAATAAGAAAACACATTTCAAATCACAAAGGCTTTACTGCAAAATTTAAGGATTGGAAGTTGGTGTATGCTGAATGCTTTAAATCCAAGCAGTATGCATATGCTCGTGAAATAGAGGTAAAAGCATGGAAAAGCAGAAGTCGAATTGAAAAACTCATTGATGGTTCTGAGCATCCCGCCTGATGGCGGGAGGGTCGGGGGTTCGAACCCCTCAGCTCCCACTAAAAGCCTCAGTTTTGTACTGAGGCTTTTCTTATGGAAGCACTTTTTTATATCCTCTTCTCTGACCGAACCTCTCAGCTCCCACACTGAAAATCAAGCCGTTACAATTTGTGATGGCTTTTTTTTGGTTCCCAACTCATTGATTTGAATTCATTGCCAGATTATCAAATCAGGCTACTTTCTTGACGGACGGCTTAACTGAAGTAACCCTCCGAATTGAACACTATAAAATAGGATTGTTTGTCTGAATTCAGAGATGATAACAGGTTGAGGTTTCCAGTCCATACAGTTCTATACCTTAGAAATTCCAATGCCTTCTAATTTTCAGGTCATTTACACTCCTTTAACTGAATTTTAAGTTCAAATGGGCCCTATCTGTCAGAATCAAAATTGCGAAATAACAATAATAGCTGTTCGTCCTTGTTAAATAGTTGTATGTATTTTTGTGCAATCATTTTTTCAACTTGAAGCAACTTAAAAAAGTATTTTTTTATCTCGTTTTAACCTTGTTGGTCATGGTTGCGGGTTTGATGATCTCCATGTTTTTGTTCAAGGATCGCATCATTCAGCAATTTATCATTGAGGCAAACAAAAGTCTTAATACACCTGTCAAGATAGGGAAGATTGATGTATCGGTATTTGCCGACTTCCCTAATATGGCCATCGTATTCAACGATGTGTATATTGAAGACAGTCATCCAGGCAATTACCCCTTACTCACAGCAGACCAGATTTCTTTCACCCTTAATCCCATTGAAGTATGGAAAGGGAATTACGCTATACGTGGGCTTACGGTTGTAAATAGTGAAACGAACCTGAAAATCAATCAAGCCGGCAAAAGCAATTATAATATTATCAATGAAAAGAGTGAAGGTAACGGGACCGTGCGGTTTGATTTGAAGCAGGTGCAGCTAACTAAGTCGCTGGTCAATTACGATGACGCCGAAAGCAATCAACATCATAAATTCAGCAGCGAAGACCTGATGGCTTCCATTTCCATCACGGGCGATTTATACCAAATAGAAGCAAGTGGCGATGCGTTGATTAAGCAAATTGGACTCAACAATGATGTTTTTCTTGCAGAAAAAATTTTTATAATTGATACCAAACTCGATTACGATGATGAAAAAAAAGAAGTGTTATTTAAACCTTCGTCGTTAAAAATAAGCGACTCAGAATTTAGCATTGAAGGCAATTACCAATTCAAAACCAAAAACCTGATAACCCTGAATGTCGAAGGCAAGGATACGGATATTCAAACACTGCTTTCGTTAATGCCAGAAAAAACCACCCAACGATTGAAGCAATACCGCAGCGACGGGGATGTGTTTTTCAAGCTTTTACTGAAAGGAGAAATCAGTGATCAAAATAGTCCATCCATCTCGGTAGAATTTGGCTGTAAAAACACCACTCTATACCATCCTGAATATAAAACACAAATTAAAAA
>JAHEMS010000147.1 GCA_024643595.1 Bacteroidota bacterium | reverse complement strand
AAGGCCTGAAAGATTTTTATGAGAATAGAACATTGAGAATTAGTCAACAAGAATGTATGCCCATTGTACAAACCTATATGCAAGCGGCATCGGAAAAAAAGAATGATATGGCAAAAAAAGAAAATGAGTTGTTCCTCGAGCGTAACAAGACAGCAGAAGGAGTGAAGGTAACGGAAAGTGGATTGCAGTATAAAATAGTATCGTCCGGCCAGGGAAAAGCGCCGGTAGCAACCGATAATGTTACGGTGCACTATGTCGGTAAATTAATTGATGGGGTAGAGTTTGATAGTTCTATCAAGCGAGGACAACCGGCAACCTTTGGGTTGGGTCAGGTTATTCGTGGCTGGACAGAAGGTTTACAGTTGATGCACGAAGGCGACAAGTTTATTTTCTATGTTCCTCAGGAATTGGGCTACGGCGACCGTGGAGCGGGTGGCCAGATACCCCCTTTCGCTACCCTAATTTTTGAGGTAGAGTTAATAAAGGTAAACTAGATAAATTAATCTTACTCCAACTAGGCAAGCTTAAAAGTAATGGGCAAAACCATCCGTTGCTTAACCGGCTTGCCTCTTTGTTTAGCCGGATTCCAGGCAGGCGCGCTCATAATGATTCTTACGGCTTCCTCATCACACCCGGCACCTATGCCTTTCACGGTAATGGCGTTGAAGATCTTACCGTCTTTTCCAACAACGAATTCAACAAATACTTTGCCCTCTACCTGCATTCTGCGTGCTTGGGCAGGATATTTTATATTGGCGCCTATATACCGATAGAATTCTGCGATTCCACCTTTTGGCTGGGCATTTTCCTCAACAACTAAAAAGATTTCTTCCGTATCCTCTTCTTCAACTTTTGGCATTTCAAGGGGCTTGTATTCTTCCACCCGGGTATCCTCTGTAACCTCAATATCAAAGATAAACTTGATCTCCTCTTCAATTTCTTCTTCATCTGGAACCGCCACCAATTGGGGTTGTTGCACAATTATTTCAAGTGGCGGGGGAATGGATGTGGGAGGCACTTCTACCATAGCCTCAAAGACATTCGTTTTCTTCGAAGTTAATTCTACAATTGACTTTTCATATTGCTTCCACTCAAATGCGTAAAGCATCATGGAGAGCGTGATCACTAAACTGATGCTGAATATAAAGCCTCGCTTTTTATTCAAATCCACCGTGGGATTTTTTTTAATCTCGAGTGCCATAATAGGGGTGTTTAAATCGTATACTATAATCGTATTCTCCCATAAGATATTCTATGACATTCGTCATCAAATCGATTGACTATTGACATGCAAGCTTTAAAATTGTAAACTGTGCAGGGCACTATTTTCAACCCCATCATTTATGAAATTAAATTCGACTTCGTTGATTCTTAAAAATCTGCTTGCTGTAGCTTTTTTGATTTTGCTGGTGAGCACAGGATCAATAGGTCAAAATCTGTATACCGCCCGCGGCTATTGGCAGGAATCTACGAAGGCATCTTACCTTACCATAAAAGAGAAAAAAGAAAAAGGGCTGGTGCTATTGGCTGATGAAGAAGCCTATGTGCAAGACTATGAGACCTATTTGCTTACTTATTACAATCGCCTGTCAGAAGATGAAAAGCAGTTATATCAGCGAATGAAGGATCAATGGGACCGGGAATTAACTATTCCTGCGCAAATGCCAAAGCAAGAATCTGTGCAAGAGGAGTTCGAATGGCGCAATCGCGACCGGGCATTGAATGCTGCTTATGGCATCTGGTACGGTGCAAGCATATCGGCTGTTGCCGGATTGGATAATGCGGCGGCGGTTGGTATTCCTTTGATCACGGGTGGATTATGGATGCTGGGTCCTGTCATCAACCCCAAAAAATATGTTGGTATTACAGAAGGTACGATGAGGGCTGCCAGTTCAGGTAAAATTTTGGGTTTAGGATATGGTGCCGCACTGGGATTGGCGGTTGCAGGAGATAGTGAAGATGCCGGTAAAGTAGCCTTTGGCTTATCTACTATTGGTAGCATTACATTAGGGGAAATTGCTTTTCAGACGCAGAAGAAAAAAAACATATCAGATGGAAAAATAGAACTCATGCGTCATTACGGTTTTCTGGGGCCAGGGGTAGGTGCTGCTCTACTGGCCACCACCAATACGGATAATCTTAATTTGGTTGGTGTTGGATTATTAGCGGGTGGTGCTGGTGGATTGGTAATAGGCAGTAAAGTGGCCAACCGATATGACTATACCCGCGGCGATGTAGATGCAATAAGCTCACTTAGTGTTATCTCTACCGGATTGGGCTTTGCAGTCATTGCCAACGCCTTGGAAAATAACTTGGATTTTTCTCCCGCTTTATTCCTGGTACCAGCATCCACTGCGGTAGCGGGGACATTGATTGGACAACGCCAGGTAAAAGGTGTACACCTGACCAAAAAGCAGGGAAGCACAATTAACCTTGCCACTACGGGGTCAGCTTTAGTTGGCGTTGGTGTTTTAGCGATCGCAGAAGCTCAATCTGCCACGGTTTGGATTGCTGTTCCTTCTGCCATGGCACTGATTGCCCATCAGGTTATTTTCAATAAATACAAGAAACAAAATCTACTGGAAAATTTAAAAGGAGACAATTCTCGTAAGAGGAAATATGATTTCTCGATGAAGCTGATGCCTGAAAATTATTTTGTAAATAAACAAATGCCAACCAGGTATAATGCAGATCCTCGTTTACCTGTATCCAACCCATTGGTGAATATGACTTTAAAATTTAAATAGAACCTTCTGCACAATAGTCATAGAATTAAGGTTTCCCAATAATTTATCATCCGGGGAATAAATCATATGATCTGATGGTCTAACCTATAGGCTCACCAACCTTCATAATATTATTACCGCTTAAAAGCACGGCTGAATAATCGTGAGAGAGAATAATTAATTGACTTTAAATATGAATAAACTACTATGAACGTTACTCCTGATCCCAGCACATACCCTTACTTTCGTGAGCCCAAGCCGGCCTTCATCCGACTGTGGCACTGGCTTTCAGTGCTTTTTATCCTGGCATCATTAAGTACAGTCATATTCGGTTCCACTCTTTTCAGAATGAGAAATAACATTTCCGTTGTTCAGGAACAAGTTGAACGTAAAGGAGGATCGATAACTGCAGACCAAGCCCGAAGTGTGGCTCATGAATACAGCGATAAACTATGGATGCTTCACAAATACATTGGCTATGGCATTGCTGCACTGTTGTTATGGAGAATAATTTTAGAAGACAGAGTTTCTAAAGAGAAAACTATACGGGCACGAATACGCTTGGTTTTGAGGTATCCAGATGGGGCTGAAAAAAAACATTTCCTGTTCGTTCAATATGGCTACATGGTCTTTTATGGATTATTTATATTGATGGCGATTACGGGGTTGATTCTGGCATTTGAAGATCAAAGCTGGCTAAAACCAGTGCATGAGCCCGCTAAAACACTCCATGAGATAATTCAATACTTGCTTTATACTTACATGATTATTCACCTGGCTGGTGTAATTAGGGCCGATTTATATAAATATGGAGGGATTGTGTCCAGAATGATTAATGGCAAGGGCTGAAACCCTTGACTGCAACTGGTAAAACTAATCTTCAGGAAACAGAATCTATCCAGAATTAACCACCATAATTGTGCTGTGAAAATCCTGTTAATAGAAGATGAACCGGAATTACGCGATAGTATTTTAAAATACCTTAAGGAGGAAAATTATCGAGTCGAGACTGCGGAAGATTTTCAAATGGCATTTCAAAAAGCAGGAAGCTACGACTATGATTGTGTATTGGTCGATGTTTCTTTGCCAGGTGGAAGCGGTCTTGAAATTATCAAATCACTGAAAGAAAATAAATCTACGGCTGGGATCATCGTTATTTCAGCTAAGAATTCGCTGCCGGATAAAATTGCCGGTTTGGAGTTGGGTGCGGATGATTATTTATCTAAACCTTTTCACCTAGCTGAACTCAATGCCAGAATTAGGGCATTAATAAGACGAAAGAATTTTAGTGGGGAATCAAAAATTTCAGTAAATGAAATTATGGTGCTTCCCGATGAACGAAGGGTTTTTGTGAACACACAGGAAGTTATGCTTACGGCAAAAGAATTTGATTTACTTCTTTATTTTATTGCTAACAAAAATCGGGTAGTCTCCAAAAATGCCATTGCTGAACATCTTTCGGGTGAATTTGCAGATCACCTTGACAATCATGATTTCATTTATTCACATATTAAAAACCTGCGTAAAAAGTTGATGGAACAAAGATGTAAAGATTACATCAGCACGGTTTACGGAATTGGGTATCATTTCAAAATATGAAAATGAAATTGCTCACCAGAACCATTATCTATTATAGCTTATTGAGCATCCCATTATTGACGATTGCTGGTGTCGCATTTTATTTTATTATTTCTTCCAGCGTCAATGAAAGTATGGATGAGTCTCTTTTGAATACAATGAATCAGCTTGATAAATACATAAACACAAAAACAGATAACCATGATTATAGTTCGGCAGACGGTGACACCTTCCTGCACTTTGAAAAAGGAATCGCGGATGAGAAAATCATCTTTCGAGACTCCGCCATTTTTGACTCAGTAGAGAATGAATATTTGCCGTACCGGATTTTATCCACGCAGATTCCATCTCGAGATGGTCGATATGTCGTCTATATCCGCAAAGCATCCATTGAAACTGAAGATTTGATTAACGGCATAATTATTTCGGTTATTGTCGTTTTCATCGTCCTTTTCATTGGATTGGTTGTGTTGAACTGGTGGATAAATCAGAAGCTTTGGAGACCATTTTATAAGACACTTAGTTTGTTAGGTCGGTACAGGATTGGTCAAGACAATACACAAATCGATATTCCTCAATCAAGCATTTCAGAATTCAACGCGTTGAGGCATTCCCTGAATGATATGCTTATCCACGCTCATCATGATTACCAAAAACAGAAGGAATTTACTGAGAATGCTTCCCATGAAATGCAAACACCGCTTGCGGTAATGCAAAATAATATTGATCTGCTTATTCAATCCAGCAATTTGGGTGAGCAGGAAATGCAATTGATAAGTTCTATCCTGAGTTCGCAAAAGAAATTATCAAGGTTAAATAAATCACTTTTGTTGCTCAGCAAAATTGATAACGGCCAGTTTACCGAGGTGGAAGAAGTTTCCTTTATTGATCTACTAAAAAACACACTTCCTCTTTTTGAGGCTGAAATCAAAGCCAAGAAAATTGTTGTCAATAAAACTTATCATCAGGATTTGGTATATCATATGAATCGTGGATTGTGTGAAATATTGCTCATTAACCTGATTCAAAATGCTGTCCGTCATAATGTAGCAGGGGGGACAATTGATATAGCGCTTAATAGCGAAGAGCTCAGGATTATCAATACGGGGGATGCAATCCGAGAACCGGAAAAAGTTTTTGAGCGATTCAGTCAATCTCACAACCATTCGGATTCTGTTGGATTAGGCCTTGCTATTGTTCATCAGATAACGATGTCAAGTGGTTTGCATATTGAGTATAAAAGACTGGAAGAGAAGCATTGTTTTATTGTTTCAATTAAAGAAATTATCAAGTAGGGGTAGAATCCAAAATTGCTACAGAATTTGTAAGGATGTTTGTAGGGAAAATAAAATCTACCACCAAATTTAATTTGTTATGAATAAGACAGCGACATTATGGTTATTATTAATCATGACTTCTATCAATCTGATGGCCCAGGAAGGAAGAGAAAAGAAAAATGATAAGGATAAAAAAGTTTTGGCTCCTAAAATGGTGACCGATGCTTTTAAAAAAGAGTTTCCAGACGTCCCCAAAGTATCCTGGTCAAAAGAAGATGAAAATGAATTCGAAGCGGAGTTTAAGTTAAATGGAAAGGAAACGAGTGCCACGTATGACTATAGTGGGCACCGTAAAGAACTGGAAACTGAAATAGAGGCGAATGAACTTCCTACCGGGATCTTGGGATTTATCAGTAAAAATCATCCGGATCATAAAATTACAGAGATGGCGAAGATAGTAAATGATAAAAATGAAGTGATGTATGAAGTGGAAGTTAGTAAAGGTGGTAAGTCTAAAGATGTATTATTTGATGAAAAAGGCAATAGGATTGGGACTAATCACTAATCAATCATTATTTTCATAATTGCACGCTGTATGAAATTGCTATTGTTCGGTCTTATCTTCTGTATTGCTGTCCCATCTGCTTTGCACGCACAACACGCATTAAAAGTAAAAGTAGTAGATGCTTCTACCAGCGAAGTGCTGCCAGGTGCTAATGTGGTTGTAAATAATACAACCCAGGGTGGGTCAGCCGCGGCCGATGGGATAACTGAATTGAAGAATTTGCCAGCGGGTTCCGTTGAATTCAAAATCAGTTTTATTGGATATCGCGATACGGTAGTGGTGGTTAACATACCCTATACCCGTGCTCTACTTACCGTTGGCCTTGTCGCGGAAGACGAAGTATTGGATGAAATAATTGTATCCTCTACCCGTACCAATTCACGCATTGAAGATCTGCCACTTAAGGTGGAGGTGCTGGGCCTTGAGGAAATGGATGAAGAGAGCGCGCTTGTTCCAGGTAACATTGCCAGCATTTTGGGCGACCTGGCGGTGATCACCATACAGCGCACCAATCCAATCAATGGCAACGATGCCATCAGGATGCAGGGATTTGATCCACAATATACCCTGCTGGCAAAAGATGGATTGCCTTTGTTCGGTGGATTTTCAGGGAGCCTTGGCGTCCTGGCAATTCCTCCGTTAGACTTGAAGCAAGTTGAAATAATAAAAGGTTCTGTTTCTACACTCTATGGCGGAGGCGCGATCACCGGGATGATTAATTTCATCTCAAAAGAACCATCTGCAAAACCTCAGCGAACACTTTTATTTAATGCGTCAACACTAAAGGAAAAAAATATTAATACTTTTTTTTCAGGCAAGATCAATCCAAAAATAGGATACACATTGTTTGCCGGTGCCAATGTGAAATCACCTGTCGATGTAAATAAAGATGGCTTCACTGAGATACCCGAACATCAGGATTACATGGTTCACCCACGGCTCTTTTTTCATTGGAATGACAAAAATAAACTCAATGTGGGATTAACTTCCACCATTGATAATCGAAGAACGGGTGATGTGGAGGCGGTAAAACATGAAGTCACAAGCCAACACCCTTACCTGAGAAAGGAAAATTCTTTTCGCAACGTGTTGGATGTAGAATACACAAACGAGCTATCTAAAACCAATGCATTCACTTTTAAAACGGCGCTTAGTTCATTCCAACGCGAACTAAGTTATCCTTACCGGGGAATAGATTTTCATGTAAAGGCCGTTCAATATTCATCCTACACGGAAGTGAGCGATCGGGCTACCTTCGGCAAAAATACCTTAGTAACGGGAATGAATTTAATCACCGAATCTTTCCGCAAACAATCAGCTGAGGTAGTCCCATTAAATAATTACGATTACGTAACCGTGGGTATCTTTGTGCAGGATGACTGGAAAGTAACGGATAAATTCATGGTTGAAGGGGGCATACGTTATGACCATCATAACATCAATGGTTCTTTTATGTTACCAAGGATCGCTTTATTTTATAAGGCATCTGATCAATTGTCAGTGCGTCTTGCTTCGGGTGCAGGATATAAGGCACCGAATATTTTGTCCCTTGCCGATCCGAATCCTTATTTGTACAACAATGGTCTATCAGTGAAATCAGAGTATTCAACGGGTGTTAACGCTGACATTAATTACAAAACAGTGTGGTGGGATGAAGTAGAGGTATCACTTAACCAGGCTTTTTATTATGCGGATGTAAAAAATCCGTTACGCATCATTACAGACACCCTCACCCAGGTAGCATACCTGGAAAATCAGGATTACCAAGCGAATACCATTGGTACAGACACGTATGTACAAATCGCCTATAAGGCATTTGAATTTTATTTTGGATATAATCACACCGAGGCATTGCAGAAATATTCTTCTTCTAACATCGC
>JAHEMS010000146.1 GCA_024643595.1 Bacteroidota bacterium | reverse complement strand
GCAATATTGCAACAGGGGATGCAGCCAAAGCGCTTGCAAAAGCCGGCGCAGATACCGTAAAAGTAGGAGTAGGCCCAGGCAGTATTTGCACTACGCGTATTGTTGCAGGAATTGGGTTGCCTCAACTGTCGGCAGTGTATGAATCAGCTAAAGCACTCAAGGGCTCTGATGTTAAAGTAATCGCTGATGGAGGGGTTCGCTTTTCTGGTGACATTGTTAAGGCACTGGCGGCAGGCGCTGATACCGTAATGATTGGTTCGCTGTTAGCGGGGACGGAAGAAGCACCTGGCGAAGTAATCATTTATGAAGGAAGGAAGTTCAAAACCTACCGCGGTATGGGTTCGCTTGAGGCAATGGATGATGGATCGAAGGACAGGTATTTTCAAGATACGGAAGATGACATTAAAAAATTAGTGCCCGAAGGAATTTCAGGAAGAGTTCCCTTTAAAGGTTCGGTAGCAGAAGTATTATATCAATTAGTCGGCGGTTTGAAAGCAGGGATGGGGTACTGCGGAGCAAAAAATCTGGATAAACTGAAATCTGCAAAATTTGTAAAAATCACTGCTGCCGGGGTTCATGAAAGCCATCCACATGATGTTGCGATCACTCGGGAAGCTCCGAACTACAGCCGTAAATAAAGCCACTATTATATCTTGTTGTCGTTTGCTGTGTATTAACTATACTTGTAGAAAGCGATTTAGTAGCCATCATCATTTAACGTTTAATTATTGATCACGGGAAAAACCATAATACGTTTTACCTTTCTGGGCTCCATTATTGTCTGGCTGGTTCTCTTATTTTCTGACTTAACCATATTATACAGTGATTTGAAAGGCTTGCCTTCTGGAGTCCCGTTGTGGTTGCCAGGGCTGATGCTTGACTTTTTCATTATTTGCCTTTTCTATTACTACAAATACAAGATTGAACGAGACGAGACGCTTAATTTTCCTGACTTACTCTGGAAAGTTTTTGCAACGGGGTTAATTGCCACCGTAGTTTCCTTGGCATTGCGCCTCTTAGAGACTTTGCTTGGTACTACCATGCTGGTTGACCCGAGTAAGGAGACGGAAGTTTCCAGCATATTATTCACGGATTTTATTTATCAAATTAATCTGGCTTTATTTTTTAGCTTTCTAATTTCTGCCTATAGTGCCTGGAAGAGATTGATACTTTATCAAAAGTCGAAGTGGCTGATTCGGATATGGCGAGTTTTTGAATTTGGATTATTCTTTATCCTGATCTACGACAGTATTCAGATTGCGCTTCCCGAATACCTTTCAACTTCAATGCTAGTGGTTATTGGTTTACTGGTGTTGATATTATCGGCTAATATGCGATGGGTAGCTTACTTAAATTTTAAGCAAAAATGGACCTGCCTGTTGCTTTTACTACTTTCCTTTTTTTACCTGGGTTATTTCATTTATACGGTCATCCGGCTTTCTGAATTGATCAGTAGTCAGTCTTCGTCTTTTTTTGATTTTAATAGTCATATGTTCAACATGGCACTATTAAGTTTTGTCATGGTGTATAGTATTTTCTCTTTTCTAGTAATTCTTTTCAATCTACCGACATCCTCAGTATTTGAACAAAAGCTGGAAGAGGTAATTAACTTCCAACGAATTAGTCAATCGATTCAGACTGAACAAAATGAAGAGAGTGTGTATAATATTCTTCTGGAGAGTTCAGTTAATTCCGTTTTTGCTGATGCCGCCTGGCTCGAAATACAAAGCGCAAGTGATGGTCAAAAATTATACACATTCAAAATTTCGGAGAAGGAATCAAAAGATATTCGAGAACACTTAAAAAGTCATAATGTAAAAGGAGCATTGGAGCAAAGCAGTGATCGCACCCGCAATCTTTCAAGGCATCTGGCTTCCTTAAAAGGTTCACGATTCCGTTCACTCCTCTCTTTCCCGATCATCGTCAAGAATGAAACCATCGGAACTCTCGCTTTGCTTAAAGAATTACCCGATGGATTCAACAAGGAAATGACGCGAATCGTCTCAACATTTGCCAATCAAGCCGGGATCTCTATTGAGAACTTCCGATTGATGGAAGAGGCTTTTCAAAATGAACGTTATAAAGAGGAACTTAAAATAGCAAAGACAGTTCAGAAAAGTCTGTTGCCTAACAAACTGGAGAATGATCCTGATTTTGAAATTTCTTCTTTTGCCGAATCTGCTGATGAAGTAGGTGGAGATTATTATGATACACTTCGAATCAGCGATCATGAAGTAGCGCTTATTATTGCCGATGTTTCAGGCAAAGGAACAACCGCAGCTTTTCATATGTCGCAGATGAAAGGAATTTTTCATAGCCTGGCCCAGCTAGAACTGGATCCCAAGGAGTTTATGGAACGTGCTAACAGGGCATTGGCCTTCTGCCTTGAACGAGGCTCGTTTATCTCCGCGACCTACTTCGTCATTGATACCCAACGAAAAATAATCCGCTATTCCAGGGCTGGTCATTGTCCGGTTTTATATCACAAGGCAGAAGACAATACCACCGAATATTTAAAAGACAAGGGAGCGGCATTAGGTATGGTGCGCACTAATGATTATTGCCGGTTGGTAGAAACCCGGGAACTGACCTATTCAAGAGGAGATGTGATGTTACTTTATACGGATGGCATTACCGAAGCAAAAAATTCCCGGGGTGACGAATTCGGCTATGACCGGTTAGCCGAAGCGTTGAAGATGGTTACAGATAAAAATGCTGGTGAAATTGAGAAGTATTTGATCGATAAGTTGTATGAATTTTCGGGAACCAAAGAGATCAACGATGACTATACTTCGATGACCATAAAGTTTACCTAAGAGCTTAGAACAATAAAAATATTAAATCGTTTAACTTACTTATACATGGTCCATATTAAAAGAATACAAGAAGAAGGAGCAGATATCATTGCCGTAATCGGTGAAATTGATGCAAGTTCTTCCATTGAACTTGACCTGGCTATCGCAAAAAGTGTCGGGGAAGGATTCAGAAAGATTCTAATCGATTGCACGGGGTTGGAATATATATCATCAGCTGGTTTGGGTGTATTTATGTCTTACATTGAAGAATTAAGAGATAAAAGCATCCCTATGGTATTGTTTGGGATGAAGGAAAAAGTGGCCAATACATTTAGCATATTAGGTTTGGCTGACCTGCTTCATATTAAGGAAAATAAGCTGGAAGCTAAGACATTGGCCAATGAGTTATCAGTATAACATAGGGTGCAGCTTAAATAACCTGAAAGGGATACGTGAATTCGTGCGTAATTCATTAAAGCACGAAGGCGTTCAGGAAGTTGAAATGAGTGCTATCGTTTTAGCGTTGGACGAAATGTGTTCAAACCTTATGATTCATGCGCATCACTGCAATCCAGATCATCTCTTGGAATTACATATTGAGATCCCCGCAAGGGGAAAATTGATTTTTGAAATTATTGATGATGGTTCAGTATTTGACATTAATTACTTTAATGAGCCAGAACTTGATAATCTAATCCATCAGAAAAGAAAGGGAGGGTTGGGAATTCGTCTGGTGAAGGCGATTATGGATAATGTGGAATATCTGCGCAGAGACAACAAAAATGTTTGCAGGCTCTCAAAAGACGTCAAAATCTGATCAATAGACCCTTTTCAAGAGGTAATACCAGTAGTTCAACTCCTTAAAAATCCTATTTTTGCAATCCATTTGTAAGTCTGAATTATGCGGAATATAATTTCTGTCTTTATTGTCTTTGTTTCTATTGCTGCGTCAGCGCAGATTAATTCTGAAAAAAGAGAGTTAACGCTGTTTACAGTTAATAATACGCCTGTTTCAACAGATGAATTTTTACGACTATTTCGAAAGAATTCACTAAATAAATCTGAAAAATCAACCGAGCTGGCTGTAAAAGAATACCTCGATTTACTAATCAATTTTAAATTAAAGATTGCCGAAGCACATGCAAGGGGTTTGGACACCACTCAAAAATTCAATAAAGAGTTCAAAACTTATCGCGAAGAATTGAAACGCCCTTATCGTGCGGAACCTGATGCACTTGATAAACTCACCAAAGACACTTACCAACGACTCACCGAGGAGGTAAAAGCATCGCACATATTAATCATGGTTAAGCCTGACTCATCCCCCGCAGATACGCTGGTGGCTTATGGAAAAATAACTCAGGCTCGTAACCGTGTTTTGAAAGGCGAAAGTTTTGATAAGGTAGCTGCTGAGATCTCAGAGGAACCTTCTGCTAAATATAATTTTGGCAATCTAGGCTATTTTACCGCCATGCAAATGGTTTATCCGTTTGAAGAAGCTGCCTATAAAACAAAGCCCGGAGAAATTTCACCAATTATCAGGACGCAATTTGGCTATCATATAGTGAAGGTTTTTGAACGTCAGCCAGCACGTGGCGAGGTAGAGGTATCGCATATTTTATTACGTGCGACCTCCCCTGAAGACAGTAAGGTAAAGGGAAAAATATTTGAAGTGTATGATCAGCTCAAGGCCGGTAGAAATTGGGACGAAGTATGCAAAGAATATTCAGAGGACGCATCAACAAAAAATAGTGGGGGAAGACTGAGACCTTTCGGTATTGGGGCATTGGCATCAGTACCGGAATTTGAAGCGATGGCCTTTGCTATGAAACAACCGGGTGATATATCAGATCCATTTCAATCAAATATTGGTTGGCACATCATACGACTTGAGAAAAAAATACCGTTGATGTCTTTTTCAGAAATGGAACCTGCTCTCAAGCGAAGGTTAAGTCGTGATGAGCGATTACAGATTTCAAAACAGGCGCTAAGTGATAAGAGAAAAAGAGAATATCAGTTTGAGGAAGATCGTTTAATGAAAAAACAAATCTTTGAACAAGCGGATTCCAGTCTGATCAAAGGAAATTGGCGATTTCACCCTAGCCAGGAAGAAATGATGACCAAATTATTTTCTATACAATCAAAGCCAATAACGATCTCATCATTTATGCAATTCATTAGGGCGAATCAAACCCCAATAGCTAAGGCGCCATCCGATTACATCAAACAATTATATGATGACTTCGTGGAAGAGGAAATTTTAAATGCAGAAGACGAGAAACTTTTACATGAACATCCGGAATATAAAAATTTGCTCACTGAATATCGTGAAGGCATTCTTCTCTTTGACATCATGGAAAAAGAAGTTTGGAATAAAGCGTCTGAAGACACATTAGGTCAACGAAAGTTCTATGAGACTAATAAAAATAACTATCAGGCAGGTGATCGATTGGAAGCTCGAATTTTTTCTGCAAATGACAGGTCCATCATTCAGGAGATCATATCAAAGGTGGATAATGGAGACTCACTGAGTAGTGCTGATCTGAAAAAATTTAAATCCATCCAGCCGTTCCGGATTTATGAACGAAAAGATAGTAAAGTTATCGATCGTATAAGTTGGTCAACAGGGTTGCATGAAACTGAATTGGATGGCCAATTTTATTTGGTTGAAGTAAAAAGACTTGTTACACCTGGACAAAAAAGTTTTGATGAAGCTCGCTCTGGTGTGATCTCGGATTATCAGGATTACCTTGAAAAACAGTGGTTGGTTGAATTGAAGGAAAAGTACCCAGTTAAGATTAACAATAAAGGAAGGAAATTTGTGTTAGCTGAATTGACACAATAAATTAGATGGTGATCGGAAACGATAAAATGAGGATACAAAATAAGCGATTTACTCGAATTAGAATAAGTGGAAAAAGATTATCATTACTTGGCATGATAAGCTTGGTACTAATGATGTTCTCCTGCGATTTTATTAAAGTAAAAAAGGAAGAGGAAGTTGGGGCACAGGCTCGCAGGCCGGTTGCTCGTGTAGGCAATTCCTATTTATACCAGGATGAATTAATTGGAATTGCACCTATTGGCGTGGCGGGCGAAGACAGCGTAGCGCGCGTAACGGCATATATTAGCAGCTGGATAAGAAAACAATTGGTCATCAATGAAGCAATGAAGAACATTGATATCAATGAGTTGGAAGTGGAGCGAAAAGTATTGGATTATCGCTACAGCCTTATTGGCTATGAGTACCAGAATTATTACATCAGACAAAACCTGAATGATAGTGTTTCTGATCAGGAAATTGAAGCCTATTATAAAGAGCGATTGGATAACTTTATACTCAAGCAAAATATCATCCAGGGAATTTATATAAAGGTACCTAAAACCGCTCCTCGAACTAAAAAAGTTAAGGACCTGATGTACTCAAAAAAAGCCAAGGATCGAGAAGAATTAAAGTCCTATTGCATAAGTTTTTCAGCGGCTTATCACATGGGCGATTCTTCATGGATTGAATTTGATAAACTAGTTGCTAATTCCCCTTTGTCGGAAATTCCAAATAAAATACAGTTTCTTCGCAGCTACAACTATTATGAAACGACAGACGATGATTTTATTTTTTTTCTTAAGATTGATACCTATAAAATTTCAGATAACATATCCCCTTTGGAATTCGTAAAACAGGAAATTAAAAACATTATTTTAAACAAAAGAAAAGTTGAACTTGCAAGAAAATTGGAAGATGACGTGTATGAAAATGCTGCAAAACGTAAGGATTTCGAAGTTTATAGCAATTAGCGTTCTATCAGCTCTTGGCTTTTTTCCCGGATCAGTATTGGCTCAGGATACTGGTTTGGTGATTGATAAGATCATCGGTAAAGTTGATAACTACATTGTTTTAAAGTCAGAATTAGAGATGGCCTATCAGTCTTACTTGGCAGAGGGCAATCCTTCTTCTGAAGATGCACGCTGTCAGCTTTTCAACCAGCTAATTATGAATAAATTAATGGTTGCCAAAGCTGAAATTGACTCCGTAATAGTTACTGATCTGGAGGTTGACAATAATACTGATCAACGGATGCAAATGATTCTTCAGAGTTCGGGCAATTCTCCTGAGCAGCTTGAGCGGGCATATGGAAAATCGCTTGAGCAAATAAAATTGGAATTACGAGATCAGATCAGAGAACAGATGCTGGCACGTGAGATGACGTCGCAGATTACCAAAGACCTTAATGTAACGCCTGCGGAGATCAGACGATTTTACAATAAAATACCAACAGATAGTTTGCCCTTTTATTCATCGGATGTCGAGGTGGCTCAAATTGTTCGTGTCGCCAAAGTAAGTAATACGCAAAAGGAAGAAGCAAGGAGAAAACTAACAGATCTCCGTGAGCGAATTTTGAAAGGTGAAAATTTCAATGAGCTGGCAATGAAAAATTCAGAGGACCCAAGTGCCCAGTACAACGGAGGAGAAATGGGTTATGTGGGTCGTGGAGCGATGGTGCCGCAGTTTGAGGCTATGGCATTTAAATTAAAAATTGGAGAAATATCTCAACCATTTGAGTCACCATTTGGATTTCATATTTTACAATTAATAGATCGAAGAGGCAATGAATATAATTCACGCCACATATTAATTTCTGCTGTACCTTCAGCAGATGACATAAAAAGGGCAGAAACATATTTAGATAGCCTTCGGACGTTGATCCTGAGTGACAGTATCAAATTTGCCAACGCAGCGAAAGAGTATTCTGATGATCAAATGACCAAGGGCGGTGGTGGATTTTTCACGGATCAGGATGGTTCAATAAAAATTTCTATGAGGGATATTGATCCTATAGTTTATCTGAATATTGATACAATGAAAGTAGGCAATATTTCCAGGCCGCTTGTGTATCGAACAGATGACGGCAAGGATGCTGCACGTATTTTATATTTTAAGAAGAAACTACCACCGCATCAGGCAAATTTAAAGGATGACTGGAATCGTATTCAGTCAGCTGCTTTGGCGGAAAAAAAGGATATCGCTCTTGAAAAATGGTTTAAAAAAGCAAGGCTGGATGTTTTTATCAATATTGACCCTGCTTATAATGGATGTAAACTTATGGAGTAGTGCCGTTGGTGTAGTTCTTTTTTTCATGTGAGTAGAAACTCATACCTTTTAACAAACATAGATTAGATATGGCACACGTGTTTACGAATGATGTGGAAGCGGCAGATGCATTAAAGTATTCTTTTGAGAAACTCAAGAGTGAAATTGCAAAGGTGGTGGTGGGACAAGAGGAA
>JAHEMS010000145.1 GCA_024643595.1 Bacteroidota bacterium | reverse complement strand
AAATGAAAACGTTCATCCACAGGCAAATTATCAAAAAGCCATTGCATCGGCCGCTTACCACAATGGTTTATGCAATCCGTGACTTCTTTCTTTTGTTCTGAAACATGAATATGAAAGGGCAATTCTTTTGGACCTTGATCAAATGTTGTCTTAACATCTTGCAGCGTTACTGCACGAAGCGAGTGAACACTAAACCCTAACGAGGCTTTTCGATAATTTCTGATTACTAATTTTGAGGCTTCCAGAAGCTTGAAATAGTCATCCGTAGATTTAGAGATGAATCTCCTTTGTCGTAGTTGAGGTTCCATTCCAAAATTGCCGTTCTGATAAAAGACGGGAATCAGCGTAATTTTTATCCCTGCATTTTTTGCAGCAGCAACCATGCGCTCGCCCATTTCAGCGAGATGCGTGTAATGTTTACCCTCCTCATCATGATGTAAGTAATGAAACTCAGCCACTTGTGTATACCCAACGCGAAGCATCTCCGCATACAATATAGCGGCGATTGCTTCTGCCTGATCAGGATTCACTGACAAGGCGCATTGATACATCGCTTCACGCCAGGTCCAAAAATCATCATCTACCCCTAATGGATGATTTTCGGCCAGACCTGCCATCGCATATTGAAAAGCATGTGAGTGTGCATTTTGAAATCCAGGCAATGCAATTCCTTGAACTGCCTCAATGGCTGCCGCTTCCATGGGCGCTTGTTGGCTTAAATAGTGTATGATTCCATTCTCATCCACACCCACATAAGCTGGGGTAATCCATCCCTCTTTTTGAAGGAGAGAAGAGAATAAGAAATATCTTAATGCTGAGCTCATCGTACTATTTTCTCGCTCGCTATGGTTTGTGTTACGTTAATTTTTCTATCAATTTTTCAAACACCCCCTTCAATAGGGCCCTCATCTTATCCGAACGGGGCTTATCATATTTTTTCTCGGCATCATCCATATAGTTTATTTTACTCATTTCTAACTGCAAGGCATGTTGATGAAATGAAGGCATCCCGTAATGCCTGGTGATATACCCTCCTTTGAAAGGATGGTTATGGTTGACTGAATAATTATCCGTAGTAAGTGCAGTCAATGCCGTTTCAATCAAATCCGCTGAAGCCGAGGTGCCATCGGCATCGCCAAGTATCAAGTCTGGGAATTTTTTCTTGTATATAGTCGGCAATTGCTGTCTGATAGAATGACAGTCCCACAACAATACTTTACCAAACTGCTTTTTTGTTTCCGCTATAAGTTTTTCCAGTTGTTGATGATAGGGTTTGTAATATAGCTCTACCCTGCGTTTCACTTCTGGAAGTTCTACTTCAGCCCTTTCATCTTTATAGATTGACTCACCCAGAAAATTGGTAGCGGGACAAAGTCCGGTAATTATTCTACCATCAGAATAAAGTGGTTTACTGTTTGGGTCACGATTCAAATCAATCACCCAACGACTATAATTGGCCGAGATCATGGTGATACCCATAGCGGGGGCAAAATCATAGAGCTTATCCACAAACCAGTCCGTGTCATCAGGCATCGAAATCATGGATGATTTATATTGATCTTTCACCTCGTCCGGAAAAACACTTCCACGATGAGGAACACTTAAGATAATGGGAACCTTTTGTTCAGTCTCCTCCCAAACTTTGTATACCATAGTAGCTGGTCTTTCTTTTATTAAACATTCAATCCAGTCTAAGCTATTAACTTAATCTTTTTGCACTTCAATGCGGACAACCTTCTTATTGCTTTAACGCTTTCAGTTGTTCCTCACAAATGGCGCGTTGCACTTCCGTCTCCTGATGAGCAATCTCAGCCATTTTCTGAAATTCCCTGGCTTGCACCTGTTGATCCTGGGCTAGCTTTTCCAGAACCACCTTCTCCCCCATACAAGTTGACTGTGACTCTTCAAGTTTGCTTTTTTGTACGTATCCAAAGGTTAGTGAACCAATTGAAATGATGAGTAAAATTCCGATCAATACATTTTTCATACTTCACTAACTTTTTGATTTCTTTTTTTTCCGCTTACTGTCTTTTGAATCTGTTACCTCCTTGTTTTTTGCTGCTTCTGCCTCTTTCATTTTTACATTGAGTGTCCCTATTTCGTTCTGAAGCCGGGCTATTTCCTCCTTATATTTTTCAACGGGTTCCGCATTGAGTTTACTTTTTAACCGAATGATGCGCCGATAGGATTCATCAATTCGCTTTGGCGTAATCTCCCCATTGGCAACCATTTTTTTAATCATATCATGCACAATATCAACGGTGCGAATATCACTTCCCTGAATATTGTTGGAGAAGCACATGATGTCAACACCGGCATTAATTGCCATACGAATGGTTTCCTCTAGCCCATAATTTTTAGAAATTGCATGCATCTGCATGTCATCCGAAAAAACTACGCCATCGTATCCAAGTTTCTTTCGTAGAATACCGTCCAGAATATCTTTTGATAAAGTCCCCGGATAGCCACTTGGGTCCAGTTTTTTATTCACAATATGCGATGTCATAACACCATCCGCATAACCTTCCTTAATCAACTTTCTAAATGGCTCTAGTTCGCGTTCATTCCAGGTATTGGTAACATCGGCAATACCAAAGTGTGTATCTTCTTTCGAACTACCGTGTCCGGGAAAATGCTTTAATGCAGTCACTACTCCAAATTTTCTGTGTTCCTTTATCACTTCTTTTGCCATCATTACTACGGTGTCCGGATCACTGGAATAGGATCGCTCCGGTTTAACGATCACCGTATTATCTTTATTAATGGCAAGGTCCACGGTTGGGGCAAAATTTACGTTGAATCCTAATCCTGCTAATGTTGCAGCGGTTGCCTCTGCATAAAATCGAACTGAATCCATATCTCCATATTTTCCTATTGAGGCGGCCGTAATCGACCTGGTGAAACCATACTTCTCCTTCAACCGATTCACTTTACCTCCTTCCTGATCAATACAAATAAATAGAGGAATCGATGCGGCATGTTGGTAAGTCCATGTCATTTTCTTTACACTGGCAAAGGCATTGGATCGATTGGGAATATTTTTCTCAAAGAAAATCAGTGCGCCCACCTTTCCGCTTTTAACTTCTTCCAAGACTAATTCATCCAATTCCGCTTTGGGTACACCTATCAAAATCATCTGACCTATTTTAATATTGAGCGAATCGATAGATTGACTAATTACATACGTATTAATAAACAGTAACGAAAGAATGAATCCGGTTTTTCTCATTGCTAAAAAGGAATAGTTCAAAAACGTTCGTGAATGGTGTATAGAATTTTTTCCATGCGCTTGCGCACATCACCAGTGGGCACAATAAAATTATTATTCATCATACTGAAAATCAAAACCCTGCCTTTGCGGGTAAGTACGTATCCACTTAATGTATGATTGTTACTGAGTGTTCCTGTCTTGCCATATATATAAGGAGTATCGGCCTGGTATGAATTTTTTAGTGTGCCGCTCTTACCTCCGGTTGCCAACAATGGAAAAAGTCGCTGTCGTGGAACTTCCCGATAGATTTTATCCCAAAGCTTAACAATCGAGCGAGGGGTAAATAAATTATAACGCGATAAGCCCGATCCATCCACCCATTGAGGTTCATCCGGCAAATCAGAAAGAAAATTTTTCTTAGCATATTCAATAGCAAGCTCAGGCCTTAAGGTATCACTAACCATATTCGCGCATTGCAGCAATAATTGTTCGGCAATAAAATTATCACTGTCGTGCATCATCACACGCAATAAACTATCAAGAGGTACTGAATGCAATATTTTAGCATCGGATGACAGCGGCAAATTGATTAACTCCACTTTCCTTTTAAGAGTGTCACTTAATAATTCAACTACTAAATCATCGCTATATCGAAAAGGAATACGCCATGAACTTCTGCCAGCTTTGCCAGGATAGAACGTGAGTTGATTGGAATCCAGGTCACGCAAAATCAATTCATCACCCCGGGGCTCAGAAGCCGAAGCAAAATGCAATTGAAAATAAGACGGCCTGAAATAAAATCGGTCAACGTCCTTTTTAATATTCACAAGATTCCCGTAGATCGGCAATGGGGTTCTTTCCGCAGAATAATAATAAGGATAATCATCCCACGCCCAGCCAGGCCCCATTGTCTCGGTCTGAAAATTAGAGGAAGAAAAGAATAACTTACCTTGTGCTAAAGACAGAAAATCAAAAAGTTTCCGATTATCAAAGGCATTTGGATATAGAAATGATGCGTCTCCTGCCCCCCAAAAAATAAGTGAATCTGCTTTTTGAATATACTTTATCGATACAGCGGAATCCCCAAGCAATTTTAGGGATGAATAAAAAGTAAAAATTTTGGTGTTGGATGCCGGCGTAAAGTACCGATCAGATTGATGTTCAATTAAGTTCTTCCCGGAAGCTGGGTCATACAACAAAAATCCAGTATGCTCTTTTAATTCTTCTTCGAGGCGAATAACTTCCTTAGTCACGTATCGCTTTGGCGAACACGCTACACTCACCAATAAAATAAAACAACAATTAATTACTCTACTCATACGCCCGAAAGATACCGCTCTTTCAGAACATTGCAGTGGTGTGTTTCGTGACCAGCTATAATAAAACCTAATGCATTTACTGAAAGCTCATTTTTATTGGCTGCCCCTTTTCTGATGAACATATCAGGCGTGAATCCTTCGAATAAGTCGATAGTGGACGACCGAAGGTGTGCCATCTCAGCAGCTATTTTTTGAATGCTGCGGCCCGATGCATTCGCCTGAGGCGCATAATCTTTTTCCTCGAAACCCGCTAATGGAGTTCTGTCATTACGGGCAAACCGTAAAGCACGATAGGCAAATATTCGTTCGGCATCAATCATATGACAAAATACCTCCCGGATACTCCATTTGCCATCCGCGTATCGGTAGTCCTCTTTTCCCTCTGGAATAGAGTGAACCAACTCAAGACATCGATGACCGGAGATCCGAAGCGCCTGTAACAAATCGGTTTCCTCAATCTGTTTTACATAGTTTTTATAAAAGTGAGGTACCGTCTCGAGATTTAATAGCATAGCATAGTCAGATTAAAATTCATTGAATAAGGCGTCAGGCAACGTGTCATCTACTTTAACATTTGATGGGCCCGCCTTATCAGAACGATCTGCAGAGAGAAGAATATTTCCATATTTCTGGTAATTATCCCATGGTCTCACAAAGTTAGCAGTATCCTGTGAGGAGTTGGAATAATAAGCCCAGTTACGGACTAGTTTATCCTTGATGTCCACATACAATTTATACTTATTTTGAGGCGTCACCCCAACATCTTTAAATGTTAATATCAGGGTATTGAATAGACCTCCTTGCAGGGTGTCTTCTCCCATATACCTAAGTGTAACTCCCGTATCTTTTAATTTAAAGGGCATGACCAGCCAATAAGAGTCGTTTATCCATATACCTTTTGCTTTAGCAACCAGTTTTTTCAAACTATCGGGCTCCGTAATTTCCTTGCCTTTTATCCTGACCCTTCCTTCCCCGGTACTCACATTAACCAGGTAGGTTGTACTATCCGGCTTGTTATAAATCCGAACCCTCCCAGTGGTTTTATCCCACACTAAGTCTCTGCGACCGGAAAAGGTCCAGGAAATGTAGCGGGTTTTGTCCCAGTTTTCGCGGCCACCCATGGCATGCATAATACTATCAGCAAGCTGAATAGCGGAGGGATCCGATCCATCCAGGTCAAAGCCTTCCATGGCTGGATTTTGCTCCGCCAATGACTTAGTTTCAGGCTTTGTTGTACAAGCCCAAATAAAAAAAGAAAGAAGTAAAACAGCAGAAAAGGTTTTCATATTGGGGAGTTTGAGATTGGGTGAAATTAATGAATTTCTTCATACTCCTTTAAATTTCTGTCCGATTCCTTTGGGTCATTAAAGAGTCGCTGAACCGCATATTTGTCGTGTACAATCTTCCTGATCGTCTTGCGAGCAACAATCTCTATCGGAAAAACCAAAAGTGCAATGATCACCTGAATGAAGAAATCAATTACTGGTGAGCTATGAGAGTTAATCAGCGAAGTGATCGCCGTCTGAATAAACTCTATGAGCATGATCACCGTGAGGATGGTCAATATCTGACTAAGAAAGCGATAGCGGGCATTGCTCCTTCCAAGTTGTACAGAAAGAGAAACTAAAATACTGAAAACCATAAATTCAAGAGCATAAAACCACCATCGTTTCCAATACGGAGGCTTTACTTGAAAAGCAACTTCCTCTAAGCCTGATACGTCACCTAACGCATTCTTGGATTGAACGACCAGTTGATATTTCCCAGCTGGCAGGTATGAAAAATTAATAACGTTGTTTGAGGTCGACCATGGAGACCATTTCATATTAAGTCCCTTCACCAGGTATCTATAAAAATTGGCATGTGTGCCGATGTAGTCGGCACGTATAAACTCAAATGAAAAGGCTCCCTCTTTTTGATCAACTTCAACTTCGCTGGTTAGTTTTATCTCCGATCCTCGCACTTCTCTTAAAAACAACGGATACAATGAATCGCTGGAATCAGCCTGCTCGTTATTGAATTGATACAACTCATTGGTGTCTGTTATTGTCCATAAGCCGTTGTTTTTATCATCCGTAGACAAAAACCGCAAATTCGGAAAAATCCCTAACCACTCCAGCTTCATTGCCTGAAGTTTGAGATCTATTGTCCTCCATTTATCTCCATCGTTAAACCAAAAATTACCAGCAGACGCAAAATATCTGTGACCTCCCGAAAGTGAATCATATTTTTCAAATCCTGATCCAGCATAGTGCATAAACTGACCGGACGAGACCACATATACTTCGCTCCCCAGGGAAAGGCCCAGTGTTTCATCATTCGTTGGGTTCTGAATTGGATATTGAAGAACTTCAATGATTTCATTATCTAATGCTTCTACTTTGTAAATAGTCGTACTCCCACATAACCAAACGTTGTCCAGTTTATCTTCAAACACATAGCTAAAATGATTCTTGAGCGTATCAAATAAATGGGTTTCGCGCCAATCTTCTTTCGAAGGAATATAGGATTTGATCTCATTATTCATGGTACAGATTAATACCTGGTTAAGCGCGTTGGATGGATACACATGGCGCACCGACTCTTGAATGATGGGTCTGGCGTTTAGATCATCGACCTCATACAACCCACTTGCACCATAAGCAAATAAATATCCATCTATTTCCACCAACTGGTTTACTTTGCCTTCGATGGAATTCACCTTTAAATATTCAAAGGTCGGGGTCAATAGGTCGGGGTCTTCGAAATTCGTTTGGCTGAGCACAAATAAGCCCAAAGTAGTGCCCACATAAATTCTATCCTGAAAGGGGCTTATGCACAACAAATTTCCATTCAACCCAGGATAATGATGGAAAGCACGAAATGGTAAATTGGTAGCAATACGGGTAAAGCCATATTCATGAGCTACCCACACTCCTTCATTTTTATCTCTCAGCAAGCTAAATACTTCGTTATCTGGTAAGCCTGATGCATAATCAATAATTTCTTCGGTGACACCCGTAGAAGGATTGACAAAAATAACACCACCCCGTTGTGTACCTAACGCCAACCTGTTTTCAGACGCCCACACGCCATCTACGAGAATATTATTGATTAAGAATTCAGATTGCTGAAGTACAACTTCTTTCAACTCCTGATCTTTCCAAATGTATATACGATTCTCGTTGGTGCCGATTAAAACAGCTTTGTTTGATGGAGATGAATTGGAAAAAAGAAAATTGGTTTTATCAAAATCGATCGCAACGAGTTGATTGTTCTTTATCGCATATAAACGATTGCTCTCTGTAGTTACTACTACATGATCACCGAGGTTGAAAACGCCAAGAAAATTACCTGTATCCGAATTCTTTTCAAGTATGGCAGCTACCTTTTGCAAGGCGAATGAATAAATAATCAACTTAGTATCGCTGCAGAAAAATGCTTGTTGATTATGATAAACGCTGGAGAAAACGCCAGATACATCCGAAAACAATTCATAAGATCTCGGACTTTCTATCCTTTCGATAATTTTGCCAGAACCGGTTAGCCCGCCCGCTAATACGTCTTTCCCATCCGTAACCAATGTATAAACC
>JAHEMS010000548.1 GCA_024643595.1 Bacteroidota bacterium | reverse complement strand
TTTTGGTTTGAGATTGATGTAATCGAGAAAGAGAATTCCATTTATCGTTCTCGGTTGGTAGGCTTTCCTTAGTCGCAATCCAACACCATCACTTTCTTCGTACGAATAGCCCATGAATCCGATGGTGAATTCTTTTTTATCAATCCAGTATATAAAAGTGTCCTCAAAATCTTCGCCTCCCTCCGCTTGCTGAAATGTAATTTTTATTTTATAGTATTCTTTCTGATCAATGGTCGATTCACCAAGAAATTCTTTGATGACTGCTGGGTCGTTGAGGGCATATGGCAATAGCGCAAAATAAATGACTGAGTTTACTGACGAGGTGTATTTTACCTGCATAGTATCCGCTACGATGGCGGGTTGGTCGTTTATTTTCCTTTCAAAGCCATCGTTGGTGACAAAATCGTGAACCATTGAATCACCGGTTTTAAAAATACGCTCATAGGAAAATATTCCACCTTTCCGTTGGGCACGATAGTGTCGATCGCGAAAATCAAATTCAATGGTACTGTTAAGATAGATATCACCACCAGCCACAGCGATTGCTTTGTCAATAATTTTTTGAGGATCACGCATGGAAGAATTACAGGAGACGAAGAGGCCTGCCGCCAACAATACAAGAAGAATTTTGGACATCGGACTAAATTATTTTGGCTAATGTACTAATGTATCGCTCGGGCACTTCTCCTTTTGTAGCCGTTTGGTAATCGGCATAACTACAGGGGATGATGCTGTTGCGTATATATCGTGCCCCAGGACGATGATAGGAAATCTCCATCCACCACTTTTCAGTTACTTTACTTTTGTAAAAAGTTAGGGTCTCTGGTTCCACTGGCATGGAAACGACAAACTTTAAAAAATCATTGCTCTTAAAGTTACTTTCATTTTTGCGATTGTAGAAGCCTTCAATAAAATACCAGATCATAGTCGCAATTACCGATGCCGTCTTTTTATGAACATCATCAAAGTCTGGATTGTATTCATAAAAACCGGCTGAACTTAATTTCTCATTTTGGCCCGCATACCAGCAAAGTTGACAAGCTTCCTCACTGGTTAGTCCAAACGGTTGAGCATTGGCATTACCCGGGGCATCGGATGAGCGTACGGAGGTGATGTCAAAGGATAAAAGATCGGCGTTGCGAATAGCGGGCTCCATCTCCATTATGTCCGTACGTATTTGTCCAACGCGAAAGGCTTCGAAATATAATTTCTCCAATACAGCGGCTGAAGAGGGATCGACCAGATAAGACTGGTGTGCAAGGTGAGTATAGCTGAAAAGATAATTTGGCTCGTACAATAATATTTTATGAATATGTTGAAGACTGGGTTTGGATTCTTTGCTGTCCTCCAGATCGAGGAAGGCATCAATATTTAGAAAACTAACCAGCTTCTCCATTTCTTCATACCCACGATACTGACCAAAATCAAGATCGTGGGTACCACCGAGAATAACGGGCATTACATTATTCTCCAATAAAATTCGACACACTTCACTGATGCGTACATAGGTTTCATCAAGGTCTATTCCAGGATTCAAATTGCCGAGGTCAACAATTCGATAAGCACCATTGCCTTTTTTCAGGTTGTAAAGTTTCTTACGGATCTCATCAGGTCCATTGGCACATCCTTTATTGGTGCCTGTCCCACGTTCTTCCTTTACTCCGAATATCGCCATATGAGTTCCTTTGTAATCAGGCATTCCATCTCCAAACACTTTGATGTATTTGAAAAAAGAGTTGGCTGGATATGGATGATTATAAAGGGATTCGTCTAATGGTGAAAAGAGAATGGTAAGATCCATGTTTTGTGGTTTAAACCAAAATTATCCTGAATGGACCACAAAAAAAAGGGGAAGGCCCTAAACCTCCCCCAATTCAAAACCCAACAACAATTATCTTAGAAGACTTTTTTCATTAATCGATAGGCGTAACTCACAGAAATCAGGTAATCAGCAAAGGCGGCATCTCCATGCGTGGGAATACCTGTTTCTTGTTCTCTGCGAAGATCAAGTACACTTTGTGTTCGGTTGCGAACCAACGCGATCGGAACACTCAAGCCAAAGAGATGATTGCCATGCATGTATATCATAGACGGTTCTGCTGAAATGATATATCCTGGTCTGCGGAATCCATCACTTTTTCCGATCAGATCACGGGCAGGAATTCCCTCGATACGACCACCCAGTCCAACCTGAAAATTACCAAACGCATATTGTGCACCCACTCTTAAAAAGTACTGAT
>JAHEMS010000144.1 GCA_024643595.1 Bacteroidota bacterium | reverse complement strand
CGAATTATCCCTTTCATTCCTTGAATTGTGAATAGATTGAATTCCATAGGCAAGAAAATAAGGATCATACCAATACTCTAGCCAACTCACTTCCGTATCTTTTTCCTTAATAGTGTCAGAATCGTATTTTGAATTCAACTCGTTTGAAGTTTTTTCTTCCACGACCTTGTCCCTATTGATGATTTTGCTTCGAACTTTATTTTCATAGAGATAAAGCAGCCCTAAATTTGCCGTGCTGGGTGCTAACTTTACAAATTGGACAAGCGTGAAAGTTTTTATGTCATTTATTTCTAAACTATTGTCCCAAAGCAACTCACCCTTGTTGTTAAATCCTACGATGATAGCGTGTGTATATCGATATCCATCGAAAATCCGGTCTCCTCGACTAGAATAGCCAAACGTATTCAGGTAATAGTACCGGGGGTAATATACTTCCCCTAAAAAAAGATAATCATTCCCATGGTGTTGTAGTTCATGGGATAATAAGAAATAGGAATGTCTTATCTTTTTTCCTTTTTGTTTACGCCTGCTTATTCTTTGTTTTACTCTGGCCTCCCGGCTCGGCTTCAGGTACTTATAAAAGTTTTCGAGATCGGAGAAATTATAATATTTGATGCTGTATTCCTTGTTTGGATTTATTTCAGCATAGAATATACCCCTGCTATACTCCTGGTTGCGGGAGTTGAAGCTTCCGGTAACAACCAATGTTCCGTCAGGCTTTCTTATTGATTTTCCAGATAAAATATTTTTTTCAGGGTCTTGTAAGGAAGTGCTGCTAATTAAATCTCCTTCTTGCGTGTAACTCCGCAGCCAAAGTATTTTTTTTCGTTGTGCGTTTTTCGCGCTGACAACAATATCAATAAGACCATCCTTATAGGTCTTGATCTGATTTAGTTCTCCCTGATCATTAAAGAATCCAGGTAAAAGCCTTGTTGTTCCCGTAGCTAAACTGAAATGAAGAACAACGGGGATATCATTAAAATAACCTCCAATAAGCATCGCCTTACTTGACGCCTTAAATTCTGTTGGCTTCAGTGGTATTAGGTTTCTTACTACATACCGAAAATATTCCTGCGTTTGAATATTAACGGCAATGATATGCAGATCGAAGCCTCCATAAAGAACAGAGTTTAAAAGTATAAATATAAAATGGTCATTGGTTTCAACCTTTGAAACAGTCAAATTTCTATCTATGGCTATCGTACCACGCCAATTTTCATGAAGGGACGTGTCAATCTTAATCAGCTCAAGCTGCACTTTTGATCGATCACTGATTCGTTTGTAAATCAGTATCCCGTCTTTTTGCAGTGAGGCAACACGGGGGTTCTCTATTCCATCGTCCACGGCAAGCTCAAATCGAGATGATGATATAACCTGACTATAGCAAGGTGATGCAAAAAGAATCAGTAAAAGAAAATTAATCGATCCTGATTTTATTGATGTAAAAAACATACCGGTTTGGATCTTCAGATTTTTTATCCTTGTCTTTGATGTTCTGGTAGCCCCATGAATACATATAGTTTTGATACCAGAACCTTACATTCCCATTATCAGAATCTGAACGCACAATCTCTTCCGGTTTCGATAGTGAAGTTTTAAGGGTATCCAGATTACTACCATCTGGATTATGATGCATCACAAATATTTCTTTTTCTTTTTTATAGGCAAGTGCAATCTTGCCATCATTAAGAATGAAGTCGGAGGTTTGTTCTAACCCTTTTATTTTTTTTTCATTCATTACAAGCCCGTAATCATTGGTAAGATTTCCCTTTAGATCAAAAATCAGCAACGATGAATATTGAATCTTTGCATCATCAACCTGTGAAGGTCCATTATTATACTGATAGGTAGGGTTGTAATAACGGGGCATATATGAATTATAACCATAAGGATTATATCCCCCATAGTATGAACTTGGATAGCCTGACCAATAAGGTGATGGATTATAATGGGATGAAGGTTGATAGACTTCTGCCAGTAAAGCAAATACGCCACGTTGTTCTTCCAGACGTATGACAGAAGTATATGTTTTAAAGTCTGGAATTGCTCCATCGGTTTTAGCTTGCGAAGATTTTTCTTTTATTCGGGCAATACGTTTTTTAGATGTCTGATATTCGAGGAAGTTTTGCAGACTACCAAAATCGTAATATCTGATGGCCTGATCAGTAAAGGGATCTGCCATTACGGAGTAGATTCCGGTTGCTTGTTTTGATGTGCCTTCGGCCCAGGTACCGGTGATTAATAATCCATCATTTACCAACGTACTGGTAATGCCTGATAAAATGGATCGCTTAGGTTCAATTTCAATGGTATCATCAAATAACAAGGCTCCCGAGTCATCAAATGTTTTCAATATCAGTGATTTCTTTTCCTTTGTGTTGCGTTCCACCAAAAGTGTATTGAATGTATTGTTTGCATTCATTCGCAAATCCAGGAGTTCAGTATCAGAAATAAAAAATCCGGGAACAATTTTTAGGTTTTCTGTCTCTAAATCGTAAACCAAAATGGCCGGATCCTGGTTGACATATCCGCCTAACACAATCGAATGGGTGAGAATGCCAAAATGAGTTATTTTAAGGGCTATCTCTTGCTTGATAATGAATTTTTTGCGCTCCTGGGTTTTGGAATGAATGGCGTATAAGTTCAAATCACTTCCTTCATGATCATTGGACCGGAATAGTACATAAATCCAATCGTCTTTGTAATCATATCCAAGCAGTCGCACCCGTGTTTCGGTTTCCAAATCAAGGCTCCATTTTTCGTTGAGTTCAATGTCTAAGGCAATTATTCCCCAAATTTTTTTACCGTCCTTGAAATTACTGTTGTCATTGATCAGGGTAATTCCCTGGTCACCCATTGGCACAAGAATTAATTCCCGGTCATTTATCTTTTGTTCTAGTTCATAGCGTGCGGTTTGCTCAACTTGTCCAACAACAGGCGCAACCGCGATCAGTAGGATCCCCAGGAGATAATGTTGAAAATAAAATGAAAGGTGCCGTTGATTCATGCAGTTATTTCTCACTCATGCCGATCACAAGATCAAATTCTTCTTTTTTTACAGGTTGAACCGATAGTCTCGAATTTTTTACCAGCACCATATTTGCGAGTCGTTTTTCTTGTTTCACCAAACCCAGACCAACTGGATTTTTTAATTTTTTTACTGGCCTTATTTCTACGGCTGCCCAATCTTTGTCTTTTGGATCTGGAAAATGCTCACGGGTGATTTCAGCGATACCAATAACGGCCTTGTCATCCATGCTATGATAAATAAATGACCAATCACCTTTTTTCATCGCTTTTAAATTGTTACGCGCTTGAAAATTTCTAACTCCATCCCAGACGGCTTTTTTATCACGGACCAGGTCGTCCCATGAAAAAGTGCTCGGCTCTGTTTTCATTAACCAGTAATTCATAAAAGAAGTTTATTTACGTATTATTAAATCATTTAATTGCTGTGGAGGCATAAAGTGCTGGATTTGAATTAAAGCTCATCTGAGTAACTAAAATAGTAAATTGTATTTGTATTTTTCTGATGATTCAGCCGAATTGAAATGTAATGAAAATTTTAATTATCCGTTTTTCTTCCATCGGGGATATTGTGCTTACCACTCCGGTGATTCGTACCTTGAAAACGCAGTTGGAAGAGGCTGAAATTCATTATGTAACAAAAGTTCAGTATAAAAACATCTTGGATTCAAACCCCTATATTGATAAGTTGTTTTTTCTCGAAACAAGCTTAAATGTGCTCATTGATCAATTAAGGAAGGAAAAGTATGATGCGATCATCGACCTTCACCATAACCTTCGTACCCGAATTATAAAAACCCTGTTATGGAGAAAGTCCTATAGTTTCGGCAAAATTAATTTTGAAAAGTGGCTTAAAGTCAATTTAAAAATTGACCAATTGCCGCTAGTCCATATTGTCGACAGGTATTTCAAGACCGTATTACCACTAGGTGTTAAGCAAGACGCCTTGGGGCTTGATTATTTTATACCTGAAAAAGATAATGTTCCGCTGGAGTGGCTACCGGAAACGCATCAAAAGAGTTATATAGCCTATGCAATTGGCGCACAGCACAACACAAAAAAGTTGCCGTTGACGAAAATGATTGAGCTTTGCGATCGGATTAATAAACCGATTGTGCTGCTGGGAGGAAAGGAGGATTTTGAAACGGGAGAATCAATACGTTCATTTTTTGAGCGACCTAATTCAGGTGAGTATGAATCTGGATTGTTCGACCTCAATAAGAAAACAGTAATATATAACGCATGCGGTAAATTTAACTTAAATCAATCAGCAAGCCTTCTCAAAAAATCCAGTCATGTATTTACCCACGATACCGGCTTGATGCACATTGCTGCTGCATTTAAAAAAGAAGTCTTTTCTATTTGGGGCAATACGATACCGGAGTTTGGGATGTATCCTTATCGCACAAAATTTACTGTGTTTGAGAATAAAAAAATTGAGTGCCGACCATGTTCAAAAATCGGTTTTCAAAAATGCCCGAAAGGACATTTCAAATGTATGAATGACATCGTTTTTGACTTTTATTTACCCCAATAAACAACTGATCAAAGCAGAATATCTAATTCGTATTAAATGTGATTAATACGCCCGCACCAATTTCCCATCCATGTAGTTGACGTAGGAACGGTTTACGACACGCGTACCTCCAAGAGTTGGATAGTCACCCGTAAAATACCAATCACCTGAATGATGAGGTATCGCTTTATGAAGGTTCTCAACCGTCTGATAAACTACCTGTAATTCGGCTTTCATGTCAGCCGGTCTAACAATATCAGCTATCTTTTCTGAGACTTCTTCATATCGAAATTGCTCATAAAGTCGCTTCACGTAATTAACCGGTTCTGTTTCCTGCTCTGACTGTTGACAGAGCTCATAGATTTCACCAAGTAAATAGTCTTTTCCTTGTTCTTTAATTAACCGAATAAGGGCACGGAATGCAACAAAATCTCCCATTTTACTCATATCAATTCCGTAACAATCGGGGAACCTGATTTGTGGCGCTGAAGACACCACTACAATTTTCTTTGGTTGCAGACGGTCAAGCATTTTAAGAATGCTTTTCTCCAGCGTTGTTCCTCGCACAATTGAGTCATCTATAACTACGAGCGTGTCTTTACCTTTATTCACGACCTCATAAGTGGTGTCATAAACATGCGCCACCATATCATCACGATGGACATCATCGGTAATAAAGGTCCGTAGCTTTACATCCTTGATTACAATCTTTTCAATGCGTGGTCGGAATGATAAAATATCTTCGAACGAGTCAACCGTTGGCTTACCATCTACAATAAAATCTTTTTGCTTGCTGATAAGGTAATCTTCAATGCTAGCCATCATTCCTAAAAATGCGGTTTCTGCCGTATTCGGAACGTAGGAGAAGATCGTATTCTTTAAGTCAAAATTGATTGCTTTCAAAATTTGAGGCACGAGTAACCTTCCTAATTGCTTGCGCTCCTGATAAATTTCCGGATCGGTTCCTCTTGAAAAATAAACACGTTCAAAACTGCATGATTTCTTCTCACGCGCCTTCAGAATTTGTTGTTGAGAATATGCGCCATCTTTATTGATGACCAAAGCAAAGCCAGGCTGAATCTCTTGAATTTGAGAATAATCAATATTGAAAGCAGTTTTAATTGCAGGTTTTTCCGATGCTACCACTACAATCTCGTCATCCGCATAATAATAAGCAGGTCGAATACCAGATGGATCACGCACAACAAATGCTGAGCCGGAGCCAGTCAGGCCTGCCATCGTATAACCCCCATCAAAATCCTTGCAAGCCCTTCGCAATACACGGCCAAGATCGAGTTCATCTTCAATGATTTCAGAAACTTCACGATTGGTATAATTACCTTTATATTTCTGGAAAAGTGTTTGAACTTCCTCATCCAGGAAGTGTCCAATTTTTTCCATCACCGTTACGGTATCAACTTTTTCCTTAGGATGTTGGCCCAGATCAACTAAAATATTAAAGAGTTCATCGACGTTGGTCATGTTAAAATTTCCCGCCATCACGAGGTTACGGCTACGCCAGTTATTTTGCCGTAAAAAAGGGTGAACATTTTCAATGGCATTGAGGCCATGGGTGCCATAACGTAAGTGACCTAACCACAGCTCTCCGCTAAAGGCGACTTTCTCTTTTAACCAATTTTCATCTTTGAATTTCTCTTTGCCTTCTTTTTGAGCTTTCTGATATTTCTTTCCAATTTTTTTGAATAAGTGAGCAACTGGTTGTGCCTTTATTGAGCGGTATCTGCTGAAGAATCTAAATCCGGGCTTTTGATTTATTTTGATATTGGCTATACCTGCACCATCCTGACCCCGGTTATGTTGCTTTTCCATCAAGATGTACATCTTATTCATGGCGTAGGTAGTGCCATATTTTTCGATGTAATAGGATAGTGGTTTGCGAAGTCGAATTAGGGCAATGCCACATTCATGAAGGATGGGTTCACTCATATATTATTATTTCAAAGCCTCCGAAACGCGCCTTTTGGCCCTCAAGCCTAAAGACCTACTGCACAAATGTAATTTTATTAATCCATCCCATCAAACCACTTGGGTTAATGAAAAGATAGAATAGAACCATAACCAAAATCAGGCTCAAAAGATTGCCTGTTGCATTAATTTTTATTGTAATGTCATGGGCACTCTTACTTTTAATGAATAGGTAATAGGGTATTTTCAAATAGAAGAAAAGTGAAACCACAGTGTTTAGTAAGCCAATTACGAATAAAGACAGCAAGTACCATTCGCTATTCTGCTGATAGGATTCCCACAACGATCCGAAAATGAAGAGTTTTGCTATGAAACCTGCTGTAGGTGGAAGCCCTGTCAGGGAGACCAACCCCACCAAAGCAGCCAGCGAGGGAATGATTGCTGATGTTCCCAATCCTGTAAATGATGTAATTAAAAGTTGGCCTAGATGATTTTCAAATTGGTTAAGGGCATGAAAGACCAGGAAGTTCATCACCAAAAAAACAGACGAGTAGAATATCATGAAATGAATTCCATCCAGATTGAAAGATACCAGGCCAATTAATAAAAATCCAGCCTGCGCAATGGAAGAATACGCGAGCATTCTTTTAGCGTTTTTTTGCGATAGGGCAGAAAGATTTCCAATGAGGATTGATAAAATTGACAGCACCGCAAGAATCATTTGCCAATTGTATCCGGATTGACCAAAAAGATTAATAGCCAGTGTGAATTTTGCTATCATTGCTACCCCAGCTAATTTGGGTACTACCGAAATAAATGCCACCACGGGAGTAGGAGCAGATTCATAAACATCAGGTGCCCACAAGTGAAATGGAACAGCAGAAATCTTAAAAAGTAAACCAGCTAGGGTTAACACTCCTCCAATTAAAAGTAGCGGTGATGAAATGGTAGTCAGGTTTTTTACAAATTGCTCCGATGAAAAATCAAGTGTGCCTGCAAGACCATAAAGAATCGACAGGCCATAGATCATGCAAGCGGTTGACACCGTACCGAATAAAAAATATTTCAGACTCCCTTCTGAACTTTGTTTATTGAAACTAAAGCCAGCTAATAGGTATGAACTCAGGGATATTAATTCCAACGAAAGTAATACCATGATAAAATTCATACTCGAAGACAATAAGCAACTTCCAAGAGTGGCCGCTTGAATCAGTAATAGGTATTCGGCGGTTGAATTTTTTTCTTTGGATTCGTACATCCAGGTTCCCAGAATTCCCCCAATTAAAAAAAGTATTTTGAAATAGGATGAAAATCTATCGATTCGCAGCATTCCTCCAAAGGCGACTAAAGGCGTTTCGGGCATTTGATAGATGATGGCGAAGATGGAAATACCGTAAGCCAGGAGGGCACTAATTTTTAATAGGTAATACTTATTTGTTGCCGATACTAAGCTTAGCAATACGGTAATTAGTAATGAAATCGAAACGATGAACTCCGGTATCAGCAGTGAAATACTTTCATAAATATGTTGAAGCTGATCACTCATAACGTGTGCATCATTATGGATTTGAGATTGATGCTGCGCTGAAAATTATTTCTACAAATTCCTGAGCAAAAGGATTAATGAAGTTGAGTAGCGTCTGTGGAAATATTCCAAAGTATAGGATAGTGAGCGACAAGGGTAGAAGCATGACATATTCC
>JAHEMS010000547.1 GCA_024643595.1 Bacteroidota bacterium | reverse complement strand
TTGCGGGTGAAAAAAAAGTTGATTGGAGATACAACCATTCAGGTCACTGTCGAGTCTTATTGTTACTTATGGAAGTACAACGTTTTCATCGGGCGATATTTCTGACCATAGGCATTGCTGTGGCGATTGTCATTTTGGTAGCCACCAGCTTGTTTGGCATGGGAATCTGACGAATTACTTTTTCACAGCCGGAATGATGCGATCTTTCAACGCATCAAATGATGAGAGCGGATAATCATGGTAATGAATGTTCCATCCATTAAACACGACTATCAGATCATATTCAGGAGCTACCATCAGAAACTGGCCGCCATAGCCATTGCAGGCAAAAATGAATGGCTCCGTGGATGGCACCCACCATTGATAACCATAGCCGGAATCAGAAGTTGAGTCACCTGGCTTAATATCACCTACAGTAGGTTTGATGGATTGCGCTACCCATTGCTCGGATATAATTTGCCGGTCGTTCCATTTTCCCTTATGCAAAAACAAATACCCGATACGCGCCAGGTCTTCCGCACTCAGGTATAATCCACCTTCCGTGTCCACTTCATGGTCAGCAGTAGGTTTCCAGAAATAATTTTTTATCCCCAATGGCTTAAATAGTTTTTCTTCTGTCCACTTGTCCACACGCGTGCCCGTGCTGAGGCTCACGAGTTTACCCAACAGCACACTGACTCCACTGTTGTAATCCCAAAATGTGCCAGGGTCTTCGCGCATCGGCCGACTTAGCACATATTGCACCCATGCATCACTTTTCTCCATGATGATGCAACTATTCTCGTCCGATTCATAAGGAGCAGCTTCATTCCAGTTGATGCCGCTGCGCATCGTGAGTAGATCTTCGAGCGTAATCGCTTTTCTTCGCGGGTCAGTGAAATCCTGCGTATAGCCTTGAAATAATTCCATGGGATGTATATCCACACCGCCAAGATGACCTTCATCTATCGCGATACCCAGCGCGACAGCGTTTATACTTTTCGTAACTGACTGTAAGGAATGTAGGTTACTGCGCTGATGATAGGGATGCCATTCCGGATGATCATAGTTAAACATCCAGTTGGTGGTATCATAATGCGCAGCAATGGAATCATAGTTTTGTGCGTAATGATGATTGGCCACCACTTTGCCATGACGGATGACGAGAAACTCATCAATCAAACCATACTTTCCGTTGGTGATGTCGGCATGAATGGCGTCAATCACTGATGCATTCAGCCCTTCTACTTCAGGTGTTGAAACTGCCCATGATTCACCTGGATAAATAATTTCGGATGTTTTCTCTGGTTTAGGTTTACATTGTTGAAGCAGCAGCAAATGCAAAATCAGAATACCGGAAAGTTTTATAGTTTTTAGTGACGTCATCTTTTCATTCGTTTAGATTTGGAAGTTGGCCTTTAAATAAAAATCCAAACTAATTGAGCCAACCGTTCGCCGTGGCCTTTCGTGAAAAAAGAATCAGCAACAAGCCGATAATGAGAACCATGATAGGCATGACCATGCCACCAGGACCATACACCGCTATGGAGTTGCTGATAAAAAAGGAATGATACAACTGCACCAGTATACCCACAAAGCCTACAATCAATAGGATAGCCGCCAATTTTTTTCTCATGAGAAGCAGGAGGCATCCCAGCGCACTGCCCCATACAGCAACAGCAAAGGCACTTGTTGCCCAGGTGGGCAGAGAGGTATATAGTTCGCGTTCATTTTCGGGTAACGCTTGCAGGGCTTCTGCGCTCATGGTCACCTGAGCGATATAAGCCATTACGCCCATCAGGTTCCATACAAGAGCTATGCCGCTTACGATCCAGAACCAGGTGGGGGGTTTTACTGATGTTGTCATAAATGATTGGGGTTGAAGAAGTGATCAAGTTAAAAAAATAATCAATGATTGCGAAGGTTGGGAATTATCCGTCCATAACTTGCCTTCAAAGAACAACATCACATTTCAACTGATCATGATCATTAAAAAACTGGCCGTTCCCTTCATCAACGACAAACTGCTGCAACAGGTAGAACACTGCACCATCGCCACCGCATCCATTTCAGAAGCTGGTTTCGATTTTATACGCAGTCGTATTCCCACCAAAACCAAAATGGAAATTGTAACAGGGCTCGATGAACCTACTTCGCCAGAAGTGCTTCGCAGAATATGGCGAAACTACCAGGGACGCATCACCCTCAACATCTATACGCGCAACTTCTTTCATGCCAACGTGTATATTTTCGACTTGCCGTATCGAAAGTC